>CALWHN010000001.1 GCA_944380415.1 uncultured Clostridia bacterium
AAGCAAGAGGAATCCACAAAAAATAAAAGGCATGCACAACATGCCTTTTATTTCTCAGTATTGTATTTGTTTTTGATTGTGTTTTTTCTTAAAAGTACTTTAAACAAAGTTAAGCAAGGTCCAAAAGAGTGGATTAAAAAGAAGAAGAGATCTGTTAAAACTGATGTTGACGAATAGTTTAATGTGGGTATATATTTCTTTAAAATTTTGTATGAAAGATAATTAATAACTGTAAGATAGCTAATCATTGCAACAAATAGAACAATTGAAACATGACAATAGTTAAAAGCAAACCCTAAGATAAAAACTATAAGTGAGAATATTGGATAAAGCAACCAGCTTACTGCAGCTTTAAAATTTAAGCATGATAATAAAAAATTGCGAAAACTTTTTTTGTTCTTTTTATAATAACTAAAGGCATATAGTGGGCCATTAAACCAGGTGGACTGTTGTTTTATGTAAACAGATAAATTTTTAGCGAAACCAGCCTGTTCAAAAAACGGAATAGGACGTATTTTGTCATTATTTATTAAAATTCGATAACCCAATTCATTATCTTCATTTATTTCTTTATCGGACCAATAGCCATATTTGTCCAAATCAGACTTATAAATAAAAAGACCATGACCAATTGTATATGTGAAATTTAATTTTGCTTTACTTATGTATTTGCCCAATTCATAGACAACGGACCATCTATTTTGCCAATTTTGGGCGCTAGACATTATAAATTTTTTATCATCATTAAAGTATGATACTTGCTGTAAAGGGCCTCCTTTCCTTATGTTGTTTAATACATATTTGAATGTATCAGATTTTGGAAAAGAGTCTATGTTATATATTCCAATAAGGCTATCGTCAGGTAATTTCTTCGCAATATAATTTAATTGTGTTGCCATGGTTCCTGCAGTATTAGGACAGTTATCAAGGAAAATATTTTTAGTTTTGTATTTATCCATTAGATAAAGTATTTCTTTATAAGTGGCCTTGCTTGCTTCTTTGCTGGTTGTGACATAAAACACATTACAATAATTTTCTAATTTAGAAAAATATCTTATGCTATTTCCAACTGTTTTTGTTTCATTGTAAACAGGAATAATGATGTCTATTTTTTTGCCATTGCATTCTGTAGATTTATCCTCCGAGGCTCTGCTACTTAAAAGAAATTTGTAAACCCTTACAAGCCTATAAAAGGATTTTAAAACTGAAAATATTATAAGTGAAACTGATACTATAAGAAATATTAACATTCTATTCGCTCCCTATAATTTTTTATTAATTCCATTATATCTATTAAAAAGATGGTCTTTCCTTTTTTGCTTAAATCTGTTTTAAACTTATTTTTAAATAAATTTAGTATATCATTTGTTTTAAATTGGGAAATTAAAGGAATATTCTTGTGAATATCTTTTATTAATGCCGAAAAGGCATCTTTACCTAAAGTTTCAGTGAGATATATTAGAGTAGATAAAAAGTACTCGTCAACTTTTTTTCTTTTAACATATCTTTCATAAAAGTTATCTAGCTCACAATTCAAATTAGTTTTTGTTGAATCTATTGTAATTTCCTTGTTCAAGCCCTGATTCAACTTTAAATTTCTTACCTCTAAAATTTGTCTATCTTCGTCACTGTATATTATTTTATAACTATTACTCAAACTTGAAAGAGTTTTTAGAGTAAAGCAATAGTAATCGTATGTAGCAAGAATGTTTTGAGTGGATTTTGTTTCGCGTAAAGTTTTGTGATTTTGCGCTATTTTATCAAAAGGATAAAGAAAAATATAAATAACATCTGGGAAAAATAAGTCCTTATTTAAAATTGCTCTTTCAATTTTGTCTAGCAGTATCTTCTTGTTTTGTTCTGTTAAATCTTTTGTATATTGGGTATAGATAAATGTGGAAATGATAGATCTATCTAGTAAAATGTTTTTACTGGGGCACTTAGCTTTCTTAGATATTTCCTCATTAATATAGTATTCTTGTTGCTCAAATGGGTTAGGTATCTTAACAAATTGTGTTTCGGGAATGCATACAAAATCTTTGTGCTTATCAAGAAATTGTTTTATAAAATATGTTTTCCCAGAATGTACGTTACCTTCAAAAGCAATTACCATACGTTTAAAGTCTCCTGGCCATGTGGTATCATGGAAAACACATCAAAATCCAGAGCCATTAATTTTTTGAAGAAAAACAAATAATTAATCTCGCTTTTTGAATATAATGTTTTAAGCGCGTTAATATGGCTCTCTTCTATGCGCTCTGTTCTTATAACATCAATAATTAACTTGTAAATTTTATTATTTTTCTCTTTTTTTAACTTATAAAAATTTAACAGGTCACTTTTGTATTTATCATACTTATTGTATCTTTTCAATAAACCTTCAGCAAGTGAGATGCCATTAAAAAATTGCTCGAAATTGCGGATGTTTATGTTATTAAATAGATCTGTCAGATTATTAAATGCTTTTTCAACCTTTTTATCATCAAAGCTATAGTTATAGGCCATATCTATTTTGGATTTGTTTTCTGTAAGGAGGTAAGCATCTTTTGTGTTTGGCAAAATTCTTAGCTTCTCTATAATTATTCCTAATCTAAATAATTTCCCCAATGATTTCAAATACTTTAGGTTATCCAATAAAGATTGAAAAGATACTTGTTTATAAAACAGGATATATCCAATGTGATAAGATATATTCAAAGCGTCCAATTTTTTAATCATGTTTTCGGTGTTTTTCGTGGATAAAAATTTTGAATAATGACTTGAGAAGTCACTTGAAATATTTTCTACTCCAAAAAAAACTCTTACAAGGCCAATATCTTTCAGCTCTTTTAGGAGATTATCAGGAATCAAAGGCGCCAATGAGAGATAGACATAAAAACTAAAGACAAGTTTTCTTTTCTTTACTTCTTTACAAAATGCAAGAATTTTTTCATCATCTTGCTTTCCTGACCAAAAAATACAGTCATTAAATATAAAGAATGTTTTATTGCATTTGATGAGATATTCAATTTCATCGACTAGTTCAGATATGCTTTTAGATGTCCTTGTATAATTTAATAAATTAATATGGCAAAATTCGCATTTTTTAATGCAGCCATTGTTTAGTTCAATGTTTATATATTTCCCGTGTTCGCTCAATTCAATTTCTCTGTCAATATTGCAAATAACTGTATCTTTCTTAACTTTGGGGCCAATACTTGGAAATGTTAAATTTATGTCATTATCATTAAGGAGGTTAAATATTTCGAAAAAACGATGTTTTTTTTCAATTCTTTTCTTATTTAAGCATGCGAAAACGCCAGTTAAATATATTTTTTTGTTATATTTTTCATATAAATTTTTAAAATAATTAGCGCCGATTTCATAATCTTTATAATTGCATTTATAAATTATGTAATCAAAATTTTCTATGTTTTCCATAGCAGCAATATTGTCATAAACATTACTTTGGTTTAGTAAAAATAATTTTACTTCATAACCTTTATGTAAAAGCTTGTTTGATAGTTTGCCGACAGAAAGAGAAGCTGCCGATTGAGTATACAATGTTCTAAAATAAAAAATTCCTATTTTCATAATTACTCCTTAACTTGAGCTAATTTGCAATTGCAGCATAAATCAGGGGCAACTAATTTTTTATCATATAAGTGTTTTCTTAAAGAGTTATATTCTTTAGAATTCCAAATTTCGATGATTGAGTTTTTATTTAGATTTCCAACAACATATTGATGTTTCCAGTCTTGACAACAAAAAACAACATCTCCATCGGCCAGTATGTGCATTCTTTCTAACGGCCTAAATTGCTCGCAAAAATTAACCTTATCGTTATAAAAGTTATTGGTCTGGTTCTTAACATTTTTTGCCCGATCAAGAAAACCCCATTTATTAAATTCGAAATTTAGTTTGGTTGCTAGGGCTTTCATTTTTTGGAATTCTATTTCATTTATTTGCCCGTTATCAATCATAACTATTGATATTTTTGTTTTCGAATCTTTAAAAACTTTGGATAACTTATGCAAATTTTTAAATACCACACTTTTTGTCAAATTGGGCATCATTTTATTATAAGTTTTCTTATAATAACCAAAGACGCTCAACCTTAATTCAGTAATATTTAACTTTAACAATTCGTTCATTATATCTTCTGTTAATAAAGAAGCATTTGTGGAAATTTCTAGTTCCGCATTTGGGCAATTCGCTCGCAATACTTTTATTTGACTTATATAATTTTTGTCAATAAATGGTTCGTTATTTAAATAGGGTATTATCCTTTTAAGATTTAACATTTTTAACTCGTTGATAAGCTTTAAAAATAAGGATGTTGACATATATTCTGGTTTATATTTCATATCCTTGTAAGGACAAATTGAACAACAAGAATTGCACAAGTTGCAAAATTGAACCTCTATAATTTGCGGGCTTTCAGACAATTCCATATTTATAATTCCCTTTCTTCAAAATGTTTTCCTATGTTTTCATTTATTATTGATTTTGATTGTTCAAAGACCTCTTCTATGCTCAAATCAGTCGTATCTATATACTTAAAATTCATATTTTTTGATTTTGCATATATTAATGCTTTATTAGTTCGAAGGCTCAAATCCCTATGATCAATTTGTTTGTCTCTATCAAGTAATCTCTGTTTTCTTGTGTTGGTATCGGCATCTAACAAAATACTTAGATCGAAACCAATTCCATTTTCTAAAAGTTTG
Source organism: uncultured Clostridia bacterium (assembly GCA_944380415.1). Lineage (GTDB taxonomy): Bacteria > Bacillota > Clostridia > Christensenellales > UBA1242 > UMGS687. The sequence continues at coordinate 4,710 of CALWHN010000001.1, forward strand.
TCAAATATGTAATTTGTTGTTTCATTGCCATTGTAAATATAGCAAGATAATATCCCTCTATCAATTATATATAATTCATCTTCATTTAAAACGTTTTTTAGATAAACTAAAAATTTGCAAACAAACTTTGCCCTATCTTCATTGGGCAAGTTTTCTGCTAAATTGGTTTGCATTGATTTGTCTGCTAGAGCCTTCCAATTAGCGCCAAATTTTCTTTTATAATATGTATAAATAGGTTTCTCTATTAGAGTGCAATTATAATACATCTTTAATTTTTGTGCTAATGTTGTTTTCCCAACGCCATCAGCTCCATCTATAGTTATTATCATTTTAATTCTCCGCATTTATTATAACATTACACTGGCTCTATGTCAATGTCGAAAATTTTTTAAAGGCAAATGAAATACTCCCAATTAAATAAAATTTATTGGAATTGGTTGGAGAAAATGACAATTTGTGATAGTATGTATTTAGGAAAGGAGGTTATATGAAGAAATTTTTATCAATGACGCCGGTTATGGCTGTTTTGCTTGTCTTGGCTTTGGGGGGGCCTTGGGCTTTACATTGGCCTTTTGGCAAGGCCAGTTAGCTATGGAATGCCCTACACCTATTCTCAAACCCTTGAAGGAACGGGCTTTGAAGAGGTTGACGGGCAAACGCAAAACGTTACCATCAATTTTGAAAGTGATGAGAAGGCAGTTTTGAAAATGGAAATGAATGGCGAGGTTAGCAAACTTACATATTGGACCGTTAGAAACGGCAACAAAGTTTGGTTTGTTGCAGACGCAAATTCTTTTACATACGAGCAGTTTAAAGAGGCAATTAAAGAAATTAAAGCAGACGCTAACGAGTGGGACGCAATTTGGAGCGAAGATAGCAGCGATATCCAAATCCTTCACGTTAATGCTTTTGAGATTTCAAGCAATTTATCCCCCGACACATTTAAATGCACGGGCGCAATTGTCTTTGCAGCAGTTTGGGGAGCCATTGAAGTTGCGCTAATTGTCTTTGCAGCTCTTTCACTCAACTTTTATCTTAAAGGGAAAAAACAAGAAAGCAAGCCCGCTGAAACAGAGCGGCAATAAAAGGATTGTAAACAATTAAAAAGCCCATGATTACATGGGCTTTTTTGTTTTATGAATTACAACTAATAGTTTAGAACAAATTGAACATATTAATAGCATGAAAAAAAGTTTTCTGTTGGCCACTGTTTTAATAGTTTTGCTAGGTTTGTGTTTTGGCGGATGCTCTAAAAGCACAATTGGAATAAATTTAATTGAGGAGTGTAATTCGCTTTCAACAACCTTGGTTAGCGCGTTTTTTAATCAAGATAGTCTTCCAAAGGCAACGGAGGAAAATTTTTATGTTTTGGTTTCGCAAGAGGAGGAGCAAGATTTAACAGCGGTAACAATTAACAATGTTATATACAAAAAAGATATGCTGGTTAAGTTCAGCGTTGGAAACAACAATTTTTTGGAAGAGCCAGTTTGGCGGCTTGAGGAAGGAAAATTTTATGTTGCGCTTCCAACGCTTTTTGTTGAGGCAAAGGGCGGAATTACAAAAATTGAGGCTGGGAACAAAACTTATATGCTAAGAGTTTATGAGGATTTTGGGGGAATTAGCCTTGGAAAAGTTGGCGCATATGGGGAAATTGAGGGCGCAGGGGCAAGCAAAACAACAGATTCCTCTGGAAAAACTGTTGTAACCCACACTCGCCAAAGCGCAAAAACCTTTGTTGGTTGGGAACTTTTAAAGAGCGGAAAGCCAATTGAAGAGGGAAAAATTATCTACACCAAAAAACTCTATGAAAAAGAAAAGACAATTTCCTATGGAGTTGACGTTTCCGTTAACTCAAAAATTAAAGGCTATTCCAGCGGACTTTATAATTATTATGAAAACGGAGATGTAAAAACCCCGCTAAACCGAGTTATTGACTACACAATTGCAATTCCAAACATTGGAAACATAAATTTTGAAATAAAAATGTTTGAAAAAACCCCAGAAGATTAGGGGCCTTTATTGTACAATAAAGACCAGCCCTTTGAATTGGGGCTGGTTTTTTATGACGCTGAAAATTCCTTTTTCTTTTCTTCAAATTTGTCCAAAATGTCGTTATAGGCGCTCATCTTAGTTTTAACAAGGTCTGTTTCCCACGGCTTTATTCGATAGAAAAAATTATTGTTTTTTCTAACATTACAGAAGTGGTGGACAACAATTTCTGGATAGTATTTATCTTTTGAATTGAATTTTTCTGGGAGGATTTTTTTATATTTAACTGTTTTGTTAAGCACATCTTGATCTGGATACAACATTTTCTTGTCATGGCAAAGTTTTCTTGCGCGCTCAAACATTCCCGTTTCTCTAATTTTTTTCATGTTTAAAAGCAAAACGCCAGAATTAAAGTAATCTTTAATTCCCCAGCGAGAAGGGCTTGTCCAGTTGTAAATGTCTTTAACGCAAGCAAGTTCAAAGTTTTCAACGTCAACATTGTATAATTCTGAAAGATCGTTGTTGATGATTGTGTCTGTGTCAAGGTAAATTATCTTGTCTGGGATTTGCGGAAGTTTGTCCGCAAAGAGGCGAAGCATTGCGTAAGGAGTAAAATGATTTCTCATATTAACGCTGTCTAACATTTCCGCCTTAAACATCACTGTTAAATCAATTAATTCAAGGGTGTTTTCTTTGTTTCCTTCCTTTAAAATTTGCTCTAAAAACATTGCCTGGGCGTTTGAAATTGGAATGAACTTTGGGTTAATTTCCCTTAAATCCATTGTTAGGCAGTATGCGCAAATTTTTTCCTTTGTGTGTTTGGTTATTGAAAGAAGCGAAATTAACATTCCGTCAAAAACCTTGTTGTTCCCCGCAAAAAGCAAATTAATCATTTTTCTTCTCCTTAAAATATATGTTTAAAAGCTTTTCAACAACGCCGTCCCAAGACAAGTATAAATCATTTTTTGCCTGTTTGCAAACGGCTGAATAATTTGTATCATTAAAAATTTCGATTATTTTTTTTGCAAATGAATTTGGCTCCGCATCTGCAATATATCCGTTAACTCCATTAATACAGCTTGAAGAAGCAACGCTTCCTTTTGCAAACAGTGTTGGAGTTTCAAAGGCTGCTGCCTCAATTTTTACAATTCCGTCAGTATCGTAAAAGGATGGAAAAACATTTAAATCTGCACTTGCAAGATATGCAGACTTTAAGCTTTGATCGAGAATTTTTCCAACGAAAACAATTTCTTTTGAGAGGTTATTGGCGTTGACTTTTTTCTTAAAATATTTTTCATCTTGGCCTCCACCAACGATAAACAATTTAAAATGAAAATTTTCTTGTTTTAAGATTTTACATGAATCAATTACCAAATCAATATTTTTTAATTTTGTAAGACGACCGATGTTAATTAAGATTTTTTCATCTGTTAAGTTGTTATTTTTCTTTATTTCGGCTATTAAATCGGTCAAGTTCTGGTTTGGAGCAAGGTCTGTTCCGTTGGGTAAAAGTTCAATTCTGCCCTTATATCCGTAACTTTTTATTATTTCAGAGCATTTTGGATTCATTGTTAAAAGGAGGTTTGCCCGGTTAAAAACTTTGGTTATAATTTTTAACAAAAGTTTTGTTACAAGCTTGGATTTTGTCGCCCTCATGAAATCTTGCTTGAATTGGCTGTGGAAGGTTGCAACAACTGGAATTTTGTTTTTGTTGCCAAAGTTTGCCGCCATTTTTCCAATTGAAAAGGGGCTGTGAATATAAATTACATCTAAATTTGCCGCCTTAATTTCCTTTTTAAAAACATTGTCAAGCTTTGGAAGCGGAAGGCGATAGTCCAAATTAAAAAACTTTGCGCTTTTGCAAAAAACAATTTTGTATGGAAGGTTTGAGCCTGTGTAATTTTTGTTAACCTTTGGCGCAAAAACCGTTACATTTGCAAATTTGCAAAGCCTTTTTGCATAGTTGTCAACAACGTTTATAACGCCGTCTACCATTGGAAACCATGTGTCAATAAAAAGCCCTATGTTAAGTTTTTCCATAAAATTCCTTGCTTGGACATTATAGCATAACAAGGCCTTCATAGCAAGTTAAAATGAAAAATTGTTTGACAGAAGGGGAGGATAAAGATATAATAATATCGCACACTTTTGTGGGCGATTTTATTACGAGGAAAAGACATGTTAGAGAGCAAATACAACTTTTTACAAAGCGAGCCAAAATGGCAAAAATTTTGGCAAGAAGAGGGAATTTACAAGTTTGATAAAAATTCAAACAAAAAGATTTTTTCAATTGACACTCCGCCACCAACCGTTAGCGGGAAAATTCACATTGGCCACATTTTTTCATACAGCCAAGCGGAGTTTGTTGCAAGATATAAAAGAATGAAAGGGTTCAACGTTTTCTATCCTTTTGGATTTGACGACAACGGCCTTCCAACCGAACGCCTTGTTGAAAAGGAATTTAAAATTAAGGCCCACGAAGTTTCAAGAGAAGAATTCAGAGACAAGTGCATGGAAGTTGCAAAGCGCTATGAAGAGGAGTTTAAAAACCTTTTCATCTCCGCAGGAAACAGCGCAGATTTTTCGCTTTGCTATTCAACGGTTAGTCCGCGCGTTCAAAAAATTTCTCAAAAATCCTTTTTGGATTTGGTTCGCTCTGGCGAAGCATATTACGGCGAAAAGCCTGCAATTTGGTGTCCGGAGTGTAGAATTTCAATTGCTCAGGCTGAGCTTGAGAGCAAGGACATAGAAAGTTCTTTCAACCACCTTAAATTTAACCTTTCAGACGGAAGCGGATATCTTGAAATTGCAACAACCAGGCCAGAAATGCTTTGCGCCTGCGTTTGTGTCTTTGTAAACCCAGAAGATGAAAGGTTTAAAAGCTATGTTGGGAAGAAAGTGGTCGTTCCACTTTACAACTTTGAAGTTGAAATTTTAACAGACGACAAGGCTGCGATAGACAAGGGAACGGGCGTTGTTATGTGCTGCACATATGGCGACGAAACCGATCTTTATTGGCAAGAAAAACACAACCTTCCAAGAAAAATTGCAATTGACGACGGCGGAAGAATGACAGAGCTTGCAGGCAAATATCAGGGGCTTAAAATTAAGGCGGCAAGAGAGCAGATTGTTGAGGATTTAAAGGCGGCGGGGCTTTTGATAAAACAAGAGCCAATTGTCCACGCTGTTTCAACCCACGAGCGCTGTGGAACGCCAATGGAAATAAACGTTAAAAAGCAGTGGTTCATAAAACTTGTTGACCATAAAGAGGAGTTTTTGGAGCGCGGAAAACAAATTTCTTGGCACCCAGACTTTATGAAGAGCCGCTATTTTAACTGGGTTGAAAATGTTGACAGAGATTGGTGTATAAGCAGGCAAAGATATTTCGGAGTTCCAATTCCCGTTTGGTATTGCAAAGATTGCGGGGAAATTATTCTTCCAAAAGACGAAGATCTTCCAGTAAATCCGCTGACGGACAGCCCTAAAGGGCCATGCCCAAAGTGTGGAAGCTTAAACTTTGTTGGAGAGAGCGACATTTTCGACACCTGGCAAACCTCTTCAATCACGCCTCAAATAAACTGCCATTGGAGCGAAGACGACGAATTTTATAAAAAACTTATGCCAATGAGCCTTAGGCCTAACGCACACGACATAATTAGAACTTGGGATTTTTACACAATTGCAAAGTCCCACTTCCATTCAAATTCCTTGCCATGGGAAAACGTCATGATTTCTGGCTTCGTCATGGCAAATAAAGATGAAAAAATTAGCAAGAGCAAATCCAACTCAAAGCTTTCGCCAGAGGCGCTTTTAAAGGAAAAGGGCGCAGATGTAACGAGGTATTGGGCGTCAACAGGAAGCCTTGGAAGGGACATAATTTTCTCGGAGGAAGAGTTTAAAAACGGAGCAAAGTTGGTCAATAAAATTTGGAATGCGTCGCGCTTTGTTCTCTCGCTTTTAGAGGGATATTCTCCAAAGAAAACAAAGCTTTATCCAATGGATAGCTATATCATGCAAAAATATAACGAAATGCTTTCTAAATTTGAAGACTATTTCGAAAAATATGAAATTGGCCTTGCAATTGGCGAACTTGAAAAGTTTTTCTGGAGCTTTTGTGACAATTACATTGAAATTGCAAAGAAAAGGCTTTACAACCCGGATATATATGGCCAAGATGCAACAAATAGCGCGCGCTTTGCATCATACAACGTTTTGCTTGGAATGTTAAAACTGTTTGCAATCTATCTTCCACACATAACAGAGGAAATCTATCAAGCATATTTCAGAGAGTTTGAGGGAGAAAAATCAATTCACCTAACCCAAATTGAAAAACTCGACGTTGAACCAGATCAAAAGATTTTGGACGCTGGCGAAGAGGCGGTTGAAGTTGTTTCAAAAATCCGCGCATTTAAATCTGAAAACAACTTATCTCTCAAAGAGCCGCTAAATTTAGTTGAAGTTGTTGGTTACAGCGGCGAACTTGAGTTTTTTAAAGAAGATTTAATGGCCGTTGGTTCAATTGAAAATCTTAAATTTGAAAACGGCGAAAGGGAAGTTAAAATTCAAAGGTAAGAGGGAAGAATGAAAGATCACATAACGCCAAACCTGTTAAAGCTTGCACGTCTTTTTAAAAAGAAAGGCGAGCTTTATATTGTTGGCGGATATGTTAGAAATGCGCTTTTGGGCGTTTTTGAAACGGATATTGACCTTGCAAGCAGGCTCACCAATGACGAGATCAAGGAAATCTTGTTTGGAACAAAATATGAAGTTAAAGAAACTTCAAGGAAGCTTGGAACGCTTGTGATTTCGCTTGGCGAGGAAAAGTGGCAGCACACAACTTTTAGAAGGGAAGAATATCCAAACGGCGGCGACCACACTCCAACCAAAGTTGAGTTTATTGACGACATAAGAGAAGATGCAAAACGAAGGGATTTCACAGTAAACGCAATTTATTACAACATTTTAAAGGATAAAATTGAGGATTTCTATGACGGGGTTGGAGACGTAAAGAAGAAGATCATTAGAACGATTGAAACTCCGGACCATGTCTTTGCGTCGGACGGACTTAGAATTTTAAGAATGGTTAGGCAAGCCTCTGAGCTTGGCTTTAGAATCAACGGCGAAACAATGCTTGGCGCATATGATATGAGGGAAAATCTTTCGGACATCTCTGGGGCAAGAAAACTTGCCGAACTTGAGCTAATTTTAAATTCTCCTAAAAGATATAAAATTAGTAAACCAAACGCCTTTATGTTTGGCCTTCAGGTTTTCAACATGCTAAGGCTTTGGAAATATTATAACAGCCCAGTTTTAAAGGTTAAGTTTAATCTTGTTGAAAAGGTTGCACCAGAAAACAGATTTGTTGCGCTTTTGATTGATATAATTTCATCTTCAAAATATAAGAGCGACCATGCAGAACTTGTCAATCAAATTTTGGGGAAATTTGGGCTTGGAATGGCGGAAAATAAAATTGAAAAATATCGAAAAATTGTCTGCGCCTATTTTGATGCGCTTGCAAAAGTTGAAAATAAAGAATTTTTTATTAATTATTTTGATGATTTTAAAATAATTTCTGATTTATTAGAAAAAAAATCTAAAAAAATATATAGAAAATATAATTTTTTCTACAATTATTTAATAAATAACAAAGTTCCAATTAGGCTAAAAGACCTTAAAATAAACGGTCAGGATATAAAAGAAAAATATCCAAAAATTAAAGAAAAATATTATAAGGTTATTTTAACAGAACTTTTAAGCAGGGTTTTTGACGGTGCGCTTAAAAACGAAAGAGATGTCCTTTTGGAAGAAGTTTCAAAGGTTAAAGTTTAAAAAAGAGCAATTTTTTGCTCTTTTTTTAATATTTTTTATAAATAAATTCAAAAAATAAAAAAACCTATCAAAAGAATAGGTTTTTTAGCTATTTTATTCTTCTGGTTTTAATTCCTCAGTTGCATATTCAATTTCTTCGTCAGAGAGAGAAACATCTTGAACGTCTGTTGTTGCAAGAGGAGTTGTTTCGTTCTCTTCATGAATTGTTGTTGCAACGCTAACGATCTTACTTCCTGGGCGAAGGCGCATAACTTTGACACCAAGCGAGCTTCTTCCAACCATTCTGATGTCTGAGGCCGCCATTCTGATTATAACTCCGTTGTCAGAGATAAGCATCAAATCTTCATCTTCATTGATCATTTTTAATGCAACAAGTTTTCCTGTTTTTTCGTTGAAATTTCCGGCCTTAATTCCCTTTCCGCCACGAGTTTGAAGGCGATAGTCCTCGCTAACTGTTCTCTTTCCAAACCCGTTTTCTGTTATTGTTATAAACTGGGAGTTTTCATTTATTATTGCCATGTCAACAACAAAGTCGTCTTCGTCAAGCTTCATGCTTCTAACGCCTTGGCTTGTTCTTCCCATTGGCCTTACGTTTTTCTCGCTGAAGCGAATACATTTTCCTTTGCTTGATGCGATTAAAATTTCGTTTTCTCCATTTGTTAAGCCAACCCCAATCAATTTGTCGCCGTCAACAAGTTTAATTGCAATCTTTCCGCTCTTCATGATGTTTGCAAACTCTTTTAAATTTGTCTTTTTAATCAGCCCGTTTCGAGTTGCAATTATCAAATTCCCTTCTTGTCCCTTTTCAAAGGAAATCATTGCCTCAACTTTTTCCTCTGGCATAAGTTGGAGAAGGTTGATTATAGCGCGGCCCTTTGCTTGACGCTGGGCTTCTGGAACTTCATAAGCCCTAATTGAATAAACTTTTCCAAAATTTGTGAAGAAAAGAAGGTCGCTGTGGGTACTCGTTATAACAATTCTTTCAACAAAGTCCTCGTCTTTTGTCTTGTGGGCGGAAATTCCAACGCCGCCTCTTCTTTGAGCGTGATATTCGCTAACACTCATTCTCTTAATATAGCCGCCATGGGTTAGAGAAATTACAACATCTTCTTTTTCAATTAAATCTTCGTTGTCAATTGTTCCAATTTCCATGCTAATTTCTGTTTTTCTTGGCGTTCCAAACTGATTCTTAACATTTTCAAGTTCATCATAGATTATTTGAAGAACGCGCTCTGGACGAGCCAAAATGTCGTTTAAATCTGCAATTAGCGCTTCAAGTTCTGCAAGTTCTTCCTTAAGTTTTTGAACTTCAAGGCTTGTCAAGCGGGAGAGTTTCATCTCCAAAATTGCGTTTGCCTGCTTTTCAGATAGTTCGAATGAGGCCATAAGCTTTGAAACAGCGTCTTGTTTGTCGTCTGATGTTTTAATGATGTTGACAACTTCGTCTATATTTGCAAGGGCAATTACAAGGCCTTTAACAATGTGTTCTCTTTCAAGAGCCTTTCCAAGGTCAAACTGGGTTTTTCTAAGCAAAACTTCCTTTTGGTGTTCCAAATAATAATACAAAATTTCTTTTAGGTTTAAAATTTTTGGAGCGCCGTCAACGAGGGCAAGGAAGATTATTCCGCCGCTGGACTGAAGTTGGGTGTGTTTGTAGAGCATGTTTAAAACAACTTGTGCATTTGCGTCTCTTTTAACGTCGACAACAATTCTCATTCCGTCTCTGTCTGACTCTTCTTTGATGTCTGCAATTCCTTCAATTCTCTTGTTTTTAACAAGGTCTGCCATTTGAACTATTAGCCTTGCCTTGTTAACTTGATAGGGCAGTTCGGTTATAACAATTCTGTGGCGCCCGTTTTCTGTTTCCTCAATTTCTGCGCGGCCACGAACAACAATTCCTCCACGTCCTGTTTTATATGCGTGTTTAACAGCGGCACGGCCCATAATTATTCCGCCAGTTGGATAATCTGGCGCGGGAATTAATTTAATTAGGTCGTCAATTTCAATATCTGGGTTTTTAATTAGAGCCTGAACGCCGGAAATAACCTCAACAAGGTTGTGTGGAGGAATGTTTGTTGCCATTCCAACCGCAATTCCGTCCGCGCCGTTAACCAAAAGGTTTGGAAACTTTGCTGGAAGAACAGAAGGTTGCATCAAGGTGTCATCAAAATTTGGATAGAAGTCAACGGTGTTTTTGTCAATATCCTCAAGCATAAGCCCGGCAATTTTTGAAAGACGGGCTTCTGTGTATCTCATAGCTGCCGGGCTGTCGCCGTCAACCGAGCCAAAGTTTCCGTGGCCGTCTACAAGAGGGCAGCCAATTGAAAAGTCTTGGGCCAAACGAACGAGGGCATCGTAAACAGAGCTGTCGCCATGAGGGTGATATTTACCCATAACTTCACCAACAATTCTTGCAGATTTACGATATGGCTTGTCGTTGAACAGGTTTAGTTCGCCCATTGAATATAAAATTCTTCTGTGGACGGGCTTTAAGCCATCTCGAACATCTGGAATTGCACGCGAAACGTTAACCGCCATTGCGTAGGAGATGAAGGATTTTTTAAGTTCGTCGTTGACTTCAACCTTAACAACTTTTGTGTCCTTAAAAATTTCTTCTAATGACTTTTTCTTATCATCTTTCATTTTATTCCACCTCTTTAAGAAGATTTAAAGTTCTTCTAATCTTTTCACTTCGAATTTTTTCAATTTCCTCTGTTCCATAGAAAATTTCAAGTTGTTCGGCCATATTTAAAACATCTGCAATTTCTTCCTTTATGTGGCCAATGTTATCTTCAATTTTTTCATTTGGAACATTTTCAAATTTGTCTCTGTTAAATCTAATTTTTTTGCAAAGTTCTTTAATTAGCTCGCTCATTTCTTCAATTGCCATTCTTTCTTGGGCTTCTTGCCCCCACTCTTTTAAAAAAATTTCATAAGCAGCTTTAAATTCCTCTTTCATAATCCTCCCTGATGATGGAGCGGTAGGCCATGTCCACATAGTTTCCATCTTTGAATTTGACCGAGTGTCTGAATGTTCCCTCATAATCCATTCCAATTTTTTCCATAACTTTTCCGCTTCCAATGTTTTCCTTTATGTGTCTGGCTTGAATTCTTTCAATTGGCGTGTTTTCAAAAACAAACTTGATAAGCGCCTTCCCAGCTTCAGAAGCAATTCCTTTCCCCCAAAAGTTTTCGCCGATGCAAAAACCAAGATCACAGTTGTTGTCGACAAGGTTAACTCTGGATATGCTTATGCTTCCAACAACTTGGCCAATCTCTTTGAAAACAATTGCAAGATCAAGGCGATTGCTTTCCTTGTCGTTGTAAGAATTTAAAACCGTTTGCAGATATTCTTTTGTTGCCTCAATGTTTCCGTGAGGAGACCAGGGCATGAACTGGCAAACACTCTCACTGTTGCAATAGTTTTTAAACATGTCCGCTGCATCAGAAGGTAAAAACTTTCTCAAAATCAATCTTTCGGTTTCTATCTGATTAAAGTTCATATTTCTCCTTAAACGTCAAGGTCTGTAACAAGCTTTGCGTTCTGCTCAATGAAAGTTCGCCTTTGTTCTGCGTCTTCTCCCATGAGCATATTGAACAAATTGTCTGCCTCAATTGCGTCTTGCATTGTCATTTGAACCAAAATTCTTCGCTCTGGATCCATCGTCGTTTCCCAAAGCTGATTTGCGGTCATCTCTCCAAGACCTTTATACCTTTGAATTGTAACGCCCTTTCTTCCCTCTAAAATAAGGTTTTCTTCAAGGTCTCTGTCCGAATAGAAATATTTCTCGTCTTTTCCTCTGGTTACCTTGTAGAGCGGTGGTTGAGCGGCGTAAACATGGCCGTTTTCGATGAGCGGACGCATGAAGCGGAAGAAGAAGGTTAGCATCAAAATTCTGATGTGCGCACCGTCAACGTCAGCATCGGTCATGCAGATAATTTTGTTATATCTAAGTTTTTCCTCGTTGAATTCGCTTCCAATTCCTGCGCCAAAGGCTGTTACCATGCTTTTAATTTCATTATTTTCCAAAATTTTGTGTAATCTTGCCTTTTCAACGTTCAAAATTTTTCCTCTAAGTGGCAAGATTGCTTGGAAGCGCCTGTCACGCCCCTGTTTTGCGGTTCCACCAGCGGAATCTCCCTCAACAAGGTAGATTTCGCAATATTGAGGATTTTTCTCCGTGCAGTCGGCAAGTTTTCCAGGAAGCGTTGTCGATTCCAAAACGCCTTTTCGCCTTGTTAGCTCCCTTGCATTTCTTGCTGCATCTCTTGCGCGTTGGGCAGTTACACACTTTAAAACAAGGTCTCTTGCTTCTTTTGGGTGTTCTTCTAAATATTCTCCAAAACATTCTTGCATTGCTTTTTCAACAGCTGGCCTAATTTCGCTGTTTCCAAGCTTTGTTTTTGTTTGGCCCTCAAACTGAGGGTTCATAAGTTTAACGCTTATGACGGCGGTTATTCCCTCTCTAACATCTTCGCCGGAAAGCTTTTCATTTTCCTTTAAAATTTTGTTCTTTTGGCCGTATTCATTGATTACCTTTGTTAGCGCGTTTTTAAAGCCAACAAGGTGAGTTCCGCCCTCTTCTGTGTTGATGTTGTTTGCATATGCGTGAATTGACTCATTGTAGCCATCATTATATTGAAAAGCAACTTCAATTTCGTTTGTTTGATTTATTTTATTGAAGTAAACAGGGCAGGGGAAGAGCGGTTCTTTGTTCTTGTTCAAATAGTCAACAAATTCAACAATTCCGCCTTTAAATTCAAATTCGTCTCTTCGCTCACGCCCCTCTCTTTTGTCTTCAAGAGTTATGATAAGCCCCTTGTTTAAAAAGGCAATTTCTCTAAAACGAGAGCGCATTGTTTCATAGTTAAAATCCAACGTTTCAAAAATTTCAACATCTGGCATGAAAGTAACAAGCGTTCCTCGCTGATTAACTTTTTCTAGTTGTTGAAGAGAACAATCTGGAACACCGCGTGAAAAACCAATGTAATAGTGGTATCCATTTTGATAGACGTCAACTTTTAACCATTCTGAAAGGGCGTTTACGCACGAAAGACCAACGCCGTGAAGCCCGCCGGAAATTTTATAGCCCTCTCCGCCAAACTTTCCACCAGCATGAAGCTTTGTTAAAACAACTTCAACTGCGCTTTTTCCCTCTGTTTTATGAATTCCTGTTGGAATTCCGCGCCCATTGTCCAAAACGCTGCACGAGCCATCCTCATTGATTGTTACATCAATTCGCGTGCAATAACCTGCCAAAGCTTCGTCAATACTGTTATCAACAACTTCAATAACAAGGTGGTGAAGCCCGCGCTCGTCCGTTGAGCCAATGTACATTCCAGGCCTTTTTCTAACTGGCTCAAGCCCCTCTAAAACCTGAATGTCGCTCTCGTCATATTTTGTTGATTTCATTAAGTCTTGTTCATCCATATTTTTACCTCACATAAAGTAATAGTATTATACCATACTATAAATATTAAAGCAACTAAAAACAACTAATTTCATAGTAAAAACAATGGCGCCCAAATTTGCCCGGGAAATGGCCCTATTTTAGCGCAGATTTAAAAGATGGGGCAATTAGCGGAAACGTGCAAGTTTGCCTTTTAGAGGGCAAAATGTCAACAAAAAAAGCCGCGGTGCGGCTTAAAGTTCTTGGTTTGGGCTGTCTTGCTGGACATTTTTTTCAGGGTGGGTTGGCTGGTCGCCTATGTCAAACGAGAATTCTTCAATTGGTTTTTTGCCCCTTAGAGAGGCGTTTTTTGCTTGTATGCTTTTAAGTTCATCTTCAAGAGCCATAACTCTTTCCAACGAATCACTGTAGTCTTTTAAAAGCTTTTCAAATTTTGGATCGTTTTGAAGAAGGTCTGCCTCATCTTTAAGGTCATTTCTGAAAGAAAATGCAGAAATTTTTGCCGCGCAAAAACAGAAAATTGAAAGGCCAAGGAAAATGACGCCAACAGGGCCAACAGGCCAAAAGGCAAAGGCAAGAAGGAAAAAAGGAATCATCATATATCTCATGAGTGTTTCACAACCTTCCAAATATTTTCCAGCAGTGCCCATAACAGCTTGGGGAGATGTTAACTTTTCGTGTTCGATTCTTCGCTCTAATTCTGCTTTTCTAATTCTTTCAGCTCTGAGCTGCTCTTCAGTTTTTTCTGTCTCTTGATCTGGCATTTTATCCCTCCTCTGTTAGTATGATAATACTACATTTTAAGTTAAATGTCAACACCAATTTTAAATCCAAAAAAAGGTTAAAAAAATTTAAAAAAAATAGAAAAAAAATTAGAAAAATAATTTATTTTTTAATTTTTATCGAATAAATTATATCTTTCTGAGGAAATAATTGCATTTAGCGTTTTTTCCTTGAATTTAGGGAATTTTTCCTCTGTTTCTTGCAAAAAAAGTTTAATTTCTTCCCTTTTTGTTTTGTGATTTGCGGGGCAAATATTTTTAATTATTGGTAGATTTTTTGAGGAATTTATTATAGATTTTTCGCTTGTAAAAATTAGCGGCCTAATTGCCGTTATATCAACGTTTGAAAGGTATGTTTTTGGCTTGAAAGTGCTTAGGCGGCCCTCATATATCAGCGAGAGAAAAAATGTTTCAATTAGGTCGTCACAGTGGTGGGCCAGGGCAACCTTGTTACACCCAAGTTTTTTCGCCTCCCCGTTCAAGGCCCCTCGGCGCATTTTTGCGCATAAACTGCAAGGATTTTTCTCTTTTCTAATATTGAAAACAACATCAAAAATTTGGGAAGGAACAATTGTTAATTCAACCCCAATTTTCTTGCAAAAATCAAGAAGAGGCTGGAGGTTCGTTTGGCCGTTTGTTTGGTCAATTGTTATAGCAATTAGCTGGAATTTTTCCTTTGAATGTTTTTGGTATTCGCTCAAGGCATAAAGCAAAACAAGGCTGTCTTTTCCTCCGCTTAAACCAACTGCAATTTTGTCGCCATCTTCAATTAATGAATATTTTTTACAAGCGCGAGAAATTTCTCCAATTATTTTTTTCATTTTTAATTTCCTTTTATTTTCAAATTTTAACAAAAAACATTATTTTATGCAAATTTAAATTTCTAAAAAAGTTTAAAATTCGAAATTTAACTTAAAAAAATTGTTTTTTAATGCGAAAATGTTTTGATTTCGACATGAAAAGTATTATATTATATATAAATCTTGGCTAGTACTAAATAAATTTGGACTTTTTTGGAATATTAATTGGGAGGAAACATGAAAAAATTTTTGGGGATTGTAAGCTGTTTGGTTTTAATCTTGGTTGCAGGTGTTACTTTTGCTGCCTGCGGCTCATCTTCTCCAAACATAACGATATCTTCAAACGTAACGGAACTTGAAATCGTTTTGGGTTCTGGCGAGGAAACAAAAACTGTTGAGTTCAACGTTGAAGGCTATGGAAACGGAAGTGGCCAGCTTACTTTTAGCGTTGAAGAGCAGGAGCTAAACACAATTTCTTGCACCCCAACCTATCAAGGAAACGGACGAACAACGCTAACCATAACTGGAAAGAATAGAGGAACGGCAACGATAACTGCAACTTCAATGCAGGGCAGCGTTAGTTATGTCATAACGGTTAAAGTCGTTCAGCCGATAACTGGCCTGAATCAAGCGGACGAGTTTAAAGATAAACTTTATGTAATAAGCGGAAGCTCGCTAAACTTGTCGCAAGAAAAAATTTGGAATTATTCTCCTTCAAACACAAATCAGCGCGATTTAGTTTTTTCATTTGTTGGAGAAAGTCAGGGCTGCCGAATTGAAGATGGAAATTTGGTTGTAGACCAAGATTGCGGCCTCTCAAGCGTTACAATCAGGGCAGAATCCGCCTTCAATTCTTCTGTTTACTGTGAAATTCCTGTTACAATTTTAAGTCCAATTGAAGTTGTTGCTCAAACGAACGGAAAGACAATCGTTGAAAGTGTGACGGACCCTAACTCCCAGGTTTCAAACTTTTTTGAAATATTCCCAAGGGAAACTGAATATCAAAACAGCCTAACAGTAACGCTGATTATCAGTGCGGGAAATGAGAAACAAGCGCTGAATGTTGAAGCTGTCTTTAGCTCTGGGGAAGAAAAGTTTGCTGCTCCTCAAACAGGTTACTATTTCGACAGAGCCTCCCAAACCCACAGATACACCTTTTTAATTCAAGCAAATTCTCAGGATGCAGGGAAAATTGATTCTCTAACTTTCCGCGTTTCATACAGCGGATATGCAGCGGGGGAAAGCGATTACAGCAGCGATTCTATTGCTTTAAATGTTAGTTCATACAACAAAGCGCTTCAGGTTGATGTAAACGGCCAAACTGGCCGAGTTGAAATTGATGTGTTTGAAAGCTCAATTAACTTGGTTGACGGAGAAATTCTTGAAATTTCTCTTCTTCCAGGGAATTTAAAACAGGATCAAAATTACATAATTCTTTGGGCGGAAGATTTTGAAAACCTTCCAATTTCGCTTTATAAGCTAGATTCAACGAGGAGAAATTACATTTGCGTGTTTGGATATGACCAAAACGGAAATGCCGTAGGTTCAGTTGAAAACGGAATTAGATATGCAAAAATTCAGTCTGGGACAAAGCTTTATGCATTTATAAATAACAACTATGAGGGTTTGACAGGAACGAACAAACAATCGACAATCTATGCTCAAGCAGTTGAGTTTTGGAATTCAGAAATTAGCGCAAATGAAAGAGCTTTTACATCAATAGATTTTGTAATTAATCCAAACGCTAAAGATATATTCCTTGCGCAGCCAAATGATCAAGGCGTTTTAGAGGCGGATAAAGACAATAAAACAATCTTTATTGAACTTGGGGAAACAGAAATTGCTTATATTGCAGTTGACCCAAGCACTTTCACAATTGGAGCAAATTCCGTTGTTACAATCGCAAATGAAAGTTTGGCGGAAATTGGCGAACTTGTTGAACATGCAGTTAGCGAAGACTATGTCTTTGCAAGGTTTGAAATTGTTGCAAATAAAGTTGGTTCAACAACATTGACAGTAACTCTTTCAGATGGCAAACAAGTTGACTTTAACCTTGTTGTTATAAGCCCGCTTGAAGAACTTGAAATGGGCCTTGAAAGCGTTGTTGTTGGCGAAACTGAAATTGGAAGCGACATAGTTCCATATAGACATCTTCCAGACACAACAGTTATAGTTGGTGAAACAACGCCATTTATTGCGCTTAACAAGCTTTCAATTTCCAACAACGGCGGGGCGGGAATTAGATTAACAAAAAATGCAACGCCTGAAACTGCGCAATATTACTTAGGTTATCATTATTATGACTATACATTTGAAAATGGTCAGGACATTAAGAACATAACACTAGAAGACATAGACGTAGAAAACATAGACTTTAATACAACAAGTTCAATAATCAACACCTCGCTTTTAGCTAATCAAACAATTATAGAAGCTGTAAACTCTTCAACCGAAGGGGCAGTTTTGGTTAGAATTTCAGTTTATGCAATGGGTGCAGACGGCGAATATGGAGATCAACCTGTTGGATATTTCTATTATTTAATAGACTTCTTCATTCCAACAAGTGGACTCACTCTTTCAAGTGGAACACTTGAGCTTTATACTTATGACACAATTGGAGACAAATTTCTTGTAAACGATGTCAGTGCTTCAATTGGAGAAATCTCTGTAACGGTAAATCCTGTTAACCAAGGTTTGACTCCAACTTACATAAATAACTTAAAAATATATGTAAACGGAAATTCCGTAAACATCATGGAACATTTTACAAATGATGTGCTTTATCTGTATTTCGATGGCTCAATTGCATCTAGCCGCAACAATGCTGCGCTAGAAATTGTTAGATCATTTGAGAACAACACCTTTACTTTCAGATTCCAAGCGCTTAGAAGAGAGGCTAATTATATCTTTGCAATGGTTCTTTCCGAAGTTGATGAATCTAAAACATTCACGGCTCTTGGAAGAATAATTGCAAAAGAAGCAGTTGAAATAACCGACATTGAAATGATAAATGCAAATGAGGAAAGCCCAATTTATATTGAGAATGTTTTCCTAACGCAGGATGACTTTGAAAGCGAAGAAGCTTACTTAGAATATATTAATGATATTATAGATAACCCATATCAGTTGGAATTAATCTATAATTTATATTCAAGCAATGGGAATGAAATAACAAATCCTTCGCTTGAGTTTGAAATTGACTTTAATTTAATTTCTGGTGAACGAGAATATTACACAGATATTAATGGAAATAAAGTAAACTATATTCAAATAATACAAGAAAATGGAAAGACATATGTAAGAGTTGAGCGCGCAGCATGGGATTATTCAAGTTACTATGCACTTTCTGAAGAAGAGCGCGAACAAACAAGTTTGGAAGCACATAAGGTTTTGGTTCAGTTTGGTGCAAATGCAACAATATCTGTCTATCCAACATCAAATTACTATAACTCATACAACGGCTGGAATGGCGAGGAGCCAATTGTTTACATTCCAATAACTGTTGCGGATGGAAAAACAAGCGAAACATCTCTTCAACTTTGGGATTTAGATGATTTGGACTTGCTAAGGCTTTATCCAGCAGCAAATTTTACAATCATGGCCAATATCTCAATGATTCAAGAATCAAGCGGAAGTGTTTCTGGAGTTTATCAAGACTATATTCCGGTTGAAGAGTTCTATGGAACGCTTAGGGGAGATCCAAACTTTGCAGATGGCGGCTCCATGCCTTTAATCATTTCAATTTCGCCTCTTTTCAAGAAAATTGCAAGTGATGCAGTTGTTGAAAACTTTAGTTATATCGTAACAGAAGCATATTCCTCAGAAGATATCGTAATTGATAACACAAAGAATGTTTCGATGGTCAACGGAGAAACCTATCTTGGCGGTCTTGCGAACGTAAATGAAGGGACTATTAGAAATGTTGCAGCAATTGGCGAATATATGGAGGATACCAGTGATCTTTCAACTTTGTCAATGTTTTCTGGGGCTCAATTATATATGAGTGGCCAAAGAGTTCCGGCTTCTCAAATTATTTTACTTGTGGGGATTAACTCAACTTATGATAATAATGCACTTCTTGTGGAAATGATTTCACAAATGGATATTAGAGCGGGCGAACTTGTTAGATATACTGGGCTTTTGGTTGGATTAAATAGAGGAACAATTGAAATAACAGACACATCAACAGTTGACGGAATTGGCGCAATGGCCGTCTTTGGAGCAAATGTAGGCGGAATTGTTGGTGTAAATGACACAACAGGGAAAATTGTTGGCTACAATTTCTATGGAAATGCGCTTGGAACGGAAAGCGCAGGAGGAATTGCGGCTTTAAATAGAGGAGAAATTAAAAACTGTAACGTTTTAAATGGCGGAGCCTCATTGTATGGAATTAATGTCTTTGTTCTAGGAGACAATGTTTATAGTTATGCTAGTGAACAAGACATAGACATACAATTTGCGTCAGGTGGAATTGTTGCAATTAGTGAAGGCGGGATAATTCAAGGCTGCAGCGCAGAATTTGGAACGGGAACAAATCCGCCAGACTCTTCAGTTGGAGAAGGAGGAATTTTCGAGCAATTAATTGAACCTGAACTTGGCTCAAGCGTTTGGGGTAAAAGGGTTGCACAAGCGGGAACATACACCATTAAACAACAGGCAGAGTATGATTTTAATGTTTCTGGAAGGAATTCTGGTTCTGTAATAACAGGAACACTTGAGTTTTTTGCATTAAGTGGCGGTCAATTTGGCGGCTTTGAAAATGTTGTTATTCAAATTCCAGAACTTTCTGCGGATAGTCCTTCTCACTACTTTGAGGCAAATGGAAGGAATTATAGAATTTATGCCGATTATGAAACGAATATCAACTATGTTTATATAACAATTTATGATGTTACGGGCGAAGAAACTACACTTAGAACAATCAACGTTTATAGGAACAAAGGTTCACAAAATATAGATGGTAAATTTGAAACCCTAAATAGCGTCGATCTTGTAATTTCAAGCAGCCCAATTTATAGCGGTGGCCTTGTTGGAATTCTATCTGAAACAAAGCTCAGCCAAAGTTTCTTTGATGGAACTCTTGGCGTTAGAGATACAAACGGCGGAGGCCTTATTGGGCTTTTGAATGAAAGCGGACAAACAGAGCCTTTGGTTGAAAACTGCTATGCTGTTTTAGGATATAACAATTCATATGTTGATAGACTTTCAAATTCTGGATACATATTAAGACAAGGGCTTTTCATTTGCAGCGGTTCGCTTAATGAAATTAAATATTGCTATGTTTCTTCAAACAACAGCGGGTTTAACCCAAGCTACAATGGAGATGGTCAGGCAACAGGAAGCTTCCATTCGGCAATAAGGAATTCAAATCTGACCTCAATTTTTGACATTCTTGATTACAACGACGAGTTTTTGGGATATGATATTGAGGAATGGAGGGATAAAACCTTTGTAGATTTAGTAAATCAATATAATTACATTGAAGGATCAATGAATGTTACGCTTGGAAACAGCATATTGAGCGCCAATTCTCAAATTGTTGGAGACAGGCTTTATGGTAGTTTTGAATTGAATGTTTCGTTAAATAACACAGATTACGGCAATGGAACATTAAGTTTGATGCTTTATAAAAACGGAAGCCAAATTGAAACAAAAACAATTGAATTTAGAAACTTTTCTGCTGTTGGCGATTCTTCAATTGAATATACTTTTGACGACCTTGGAATTAAAGTTGTTTTAACTCCAGAATATTTATCTTCGACTTCTTCCAGAGGGATAAATTTTGTTGCAATGGATGTTTCCAGCGGCGAAACGCTCTATCAGTCCAAAATTTCGGCTTGGGAGAGTACAAGCACGAATAACGGAGTTACAAACAGAACGCTTCGCTCTTCTGGCAACTTCGGCTTTAGAACTGTTGAAACAACGATCAATCATGATGGCCAAAGCCAAGTTGTTTCACAAAATCTTTACACCTATCCTAGCAACTCTCAAAGCTATGAAATCTATAGATTTACATACAACGGAAGAATTTACACGGTTAATTTAAGCGACAGTGGTTCGCAAAGCTATAATCTTGAAATAAAATATCTTCCATATGAAACTGCAACCTATGGAACAACAGTTTTAAGAAAATGGGTCAATGTTGAAAACAGCATAACTCAAGGGCAAATTCAATTTACAGACTCAATTACTGTTAGCGCAAATCTTAATCTTTTCCCAGACAGCATAAACGAGCAATTAAACCAGAATTTCACGTTTACGGCAACATTTGACGGCGAAGAATTTGTTTCAGAAGAGCAATATGAGCTTCTTCCAGTTTTTGGCGGACACACTTCCTATCTTGTTTTAGAGATCAATTCATCTGGCATAATGTCACTCATGGTTAAAACTTACAAAGAAAGCTCAGGAGGAGCTTATATAGACACTCTTTGTTCCCCAAGCCTTGAAAATGGTTCGGTTGTAGTTAATTATGGCGAAGATACAAAAGCTTTCCTTGAACTTGCAGAGCAAGGGGAAATTCTTTACAGCAAGATTTCTATGGAGGGAATGACAACGGCTTTTGGCCCAATTTCACTCTTGTATATGAAAGGTTTTTATCTATATCTGTATGACAACTATGAAATATTGGTTGCAGATGGGACGTGGGAAGGCGTTTCCTATGGAGATATAAGCGGAATTACTGGCGCCGAAATTAAAGAACTTATTTGCCAGCTGTTTGGAATTTCTTCAGCGCAAACAGATTCTGAAATTAAGGCGCAAATTAAAGAAATAATCGACGAAAAGGTTATTGCGCCCTTCAATAATTCATTAAATTCAATAAAAACAGACCTTGCGGCACTGCAAACCGAGTTAAACGACTTTATTTCAGAACTTGAAGGTCTTTTAACTGCTGCGGGCTATGAAAGTTCAGAATATAGCGAATTGTTGGAAAAGATTAATTCTTATTCAGCCTTAATTTCTCAGGCAAATACAGCAGTTTCTGGGATTTCTTCAATTTCTAGTGGAGAAGATGTTAAGAATTTACTCTTAAACGCAATTGAACCTGTAAGAGAAGGTATAACTGGTGCTTACTATGACTTTATAATGTTCATGGAATCTAATGGCAATAAATTAGAGGAATACATAAACAACAACTTCTCAAGCGAAGAAGAAGTGATGGAAGCAATGAGCGGAATCTATTCGTTCATGATAGCTCTCGAATACGACAGATATGATATTATTGAAGAAGACGGAGGAATGACAAACGAGCTAATTAGCGGACTTGCTAAACTCTATGCTTTTGACGCTAGCGCTGGTTATGACACAATTCCAGTTGATATTGACGGCTTTATTGACGCTGGCTGGGATATTGCAAATAAGGGCGAAGAAAGCGAGTCAATTTGGATTTTCGAAGAAGGAAAACTTCCATATTTCAGACAAAACGAAGAAACTCAAAGAATTTATGATTTTGAAATTGAAGTAAATCCAAATAAAAATCAAAATTCAATGATTAACAAAGATAATTCTTCTGTTGTTCTCTTCTACTATGACGTTGCAGATAAATCATTGCTAACAAATACTCAGCTTGCACAACTTGCAAATAAAAACACTATTGCAATCGACGATTTCGTTAGAATTTTCAACATAAATGGAAATTTAGATTCAATTGGAAACTTTGAGCAATTTATCTTCCAAAGCTCAAATAGAAGCGTTGTTAGAATTATCAACGGTCAAGTTCAAATTGTTGGAACTGGATCAGCAACAATTACAATAACCCCAATGTATGGGCCTTCGCTCGGAGAGGTTCCATCATATTCAATCAACGTATATGTAATCTATCCGTTTGGAGAAACAAACATTTACAATGGAATTAGTGCTGAAACGGGAACAAACTCTTCAAATAATCCAATAAACGTTGAAGAAGGCGAAGAGAGCGAGCCAATTACAATTATTAAAGGCGACGTTAACTATATAACGATCAAAACAGAAAGCAACATTGCTCTTGAAAACACTGTTTACAACTTCTTAACAAATTCAATTGCGCTTGATGTTTCAATCACACACCAAGGTGAAAATGGAACCGAGGTTGATTATGTTTCTGGCGGAGAAGACAACAAATTTAATATAAGCGGTCTTGCAGGGCAAGATGCAAACAAATTTATCGAAGGAACGCTTGGAATTACCGTCAATGAAGATGTAAGCGAGGACACAACATTTACATTCTTAGTTAACATCTTGCTTCAATCTGGCTCTCAGCCGTTCCCAAATTCATCTCCATATTTCATAAGCCAAGTTAACAACATTCTTTCTGGTTTGTTCAATGAATATTTCAACTTCAAAGTTTCTGTTAGAGCAGAAAGGCTTTTGCTTTCAATAAAAGAAGCTGAGATCGACCCTTCAACAATAATTTCTGTTGATACAGAGCTTCATACAAACAGAGACGAAGACAGAGTTAAAGTAATGATAAAAGATGAAGCCGGAAACATTGTTTGGGCTTCTGAAAGCGTTGTTGAAGATTCTGACGGCAACATAAGATTTGTTACAGCAGAAGATTACGAAAATGGAACATTAATAAGCGGCCTTGTTTATGTCTTTGAAAAAGGCGCAACAAGTTCAATTTTCGAGGTCAATGGCGCAGGCCTTTGGGAGGACAACAGCACTAATTACAATGGCAATATAACCATTGCAAATGGTGTTTTGAGCGGGAATGTTTTAATTAGCGTTAGAGAAGATGCAAGAAAGACAATTGACACAACAAAGACCTACACTGTTGTTTTAACAGATTCCAACGAAGATGTTTCAAATTCGTTTAACTTTGTTTTAAAACCACAGCAAATTGTCAATGTTACCTACACCCACCACAACAGAACAGACGATTCAACAGAGAGTGGAATTAAAATTCAAGACGAGCCAAGTTCTGTTCTTGTTCCTGGTGACAACGGAATTTTAACAATTGGCCTCTATCCAACCTATGGAAGCTATAGCCGAATTGTTTTAGAGAGCCAAATTATTGATAACAACTACTACGTTTTGATGGAGCAGATGTATAAATCTGGTGACTTCTATCTTTCAACATCAACAACTGTTGGCTACAACAGCGAAAGAGACGTCAACAGGCTAACAATCTATAAGCCATCGGATTCAAACCTCAACACGGGTTACATCTATGTTAGAACAAGAATTTTGGAGAGCGTAAACCAAGGGCTTTACTTCCCAATTACAATAACAATCTATGACAAAGATGAGAACGGCGAAGAATATGTTGTAAAATCTGAAACAATAACGCTTGTTTCACAGGTCATTGACGGGGCAGAAATCACAATTGACGGCGAAAAGGATGCAACAGTTGTAAGAGGCTATACCTATCCAATTCAAATTAGCGTTGAAGAAAGCCAAAGCCTTGCTGATTACAATTTGGTTGACTTTGACACAACGGGAGATGCAGACGACTCTGTAACAGTTTACTTCAATAGATCAGAATATGAAATTGTTGACGGAAGAAAGATTTACAACGGAACAGTTTCAATTGGTTTGGACGCAGAATTAAACGGCGACGGTGTCTTTAAAATTGAGACAATTGTTCAAAAAATTGTCAACGGGAGAATTGAAAGCACAACGGACAGCATTGAGCTCAGGGTTGTTGATTTCCTAATTGAAAGCGTTCAGATTAAAGGAAATGCAGAAGGAGACAATGTTTTCAACACACCAGCTGCAATTGAAAAGGACTTATCGTTTGAGTTTATTTTAACCGAAACGCCTGAAATTTTCAGCGCAAGCCAAGAGGATTCAATTGATAGAATCAACAACGCAAAAGAAGAGTTCTTAAAATCGCTTTCATATAAACAATACGTTACAAACAAAGATAAAATATATCAGTATATTGTAAATACAGATAGAATTTTTGGTGTAAACAGAGAATATAACAATGGTGATAAATCTCAGCCAAGCCACATTTCAACCTCTCAAATGAGTGTTGTCTATGACCTCTTCTATTCTGGAGATTTAACAGCGCTTGTAAACGGAACAAAAGTTCAAGAAAATGAATATTTCTCATTCGCTTATGACGGAGACTCAAACGGAACAAGCGGCCTTGGCGCAAGAACAATTAGAGTTATCGGAAAGAGAATGGGAGCAATTAATTTAACATTAAGAATCGGCTATCAGCTTCCAGGAGTTGCAGAGGTTCAATATTTCAATTATAACTTTACAATCAACGTTCAAATGTATTCAGATGAGGACAAACCAACCCCAATAGAAACAGAAGAGCAGTTTATTGAATATTTAAGTTCAACTTCTGATCAATATGGCGAAACAAACTTCATTTTAATGAATGACCTTGTTTTGGAAAACTTTGTTCCATTTACAACGACAAACTTTGCGAGTTTAGATGGAAACAACAAGGTTATAACAATCAAAAGCTTCGACCTTTCAAATCAACCTGGTTCGCTCAACATTGGGCTTTTCCAAACTGTTTCAGAGGGCTCAACTCTTAAAAATCTTGTTGTAAATTACAATGAAACAGAGGGAATTTTCGTTGACGAAAGCCTCTATTCCTCAGTTAACTTTGGCGGAATTGCCGTTACAAACAATGGCGTTATCTACAACTGCGAGGTTGTTTCAATTGATATGTCGTCAAACAACATGGTAACAGACGACGGCGGAATTGAAATTTACTTCAGTCAAACAAACAAAGATGCGCCAAAACTTGACAGCACAACTGTTCAAATTGCAGGCCTTGTTGTTACAAACTCGGCAACTGGAAGCATAACAAACAGCCGCGTTGGCGGAAAGGGAAGCTTTACAAAAGTTGTTTACAACGAGGGAACTGGCGCAAGCGAAATTAATTATGATTACAGCAGAATAAACTTAATTGGCCAGGGGAATATGGCAGGCTTTGTTATAACAAACAACGGAACAATTTCTGCATCATACTTTGCAAATGGCTTTATAACAAACAAGACGATTTCTGGGGCTCAGTGTGCAACAGCAGGCTTTGCAATTACAAACACTTTAAGCTCAACAATAACCGGCTGCTACGCAGAAGGTTTCAGGCTTTCTTCAGACGGCCTAGATCAATTTATAACTGGCGGAGGAATAACTTCTCAGGGAGTTGCAGCAGGCTTCATCTATGAAAATGCTGGAACAATTTCCGACTGTTATTCTAACATTAAACTTGCAGGAGATAGTACAGGAAGGCTTGTTTCTGGGTTTGTGTACAGCAATGCAACAACCGGAACAATTGCAAGGTGCTATTCTGCTTCAACAATTGTTGGCGAACTTACAACCCAAATGCCATTTACTGGAAAAGATGCAAGAGAAAATTCTCTTCAACTAAATCCAGAGGGAATTATCAACAGCTATTATTTGGTTAAGAGATATGACACCGAAACTGTTTTAGAAGAGAAATATAACACTGGCGCAACCGCGCTTCAAGCCTCAACGTTAAATTCTTCAACCTTCTATGGCTTTGCAATGGCTTGGGAGGACGACGAGAACAACGGAATTTGGATTTGGAACGAAACATACAAATATCCAGAGCTTGTTTCAGCAAATCAAGTTGCAATTTCTGTTAGAAGAGTAATTGAAAACTATTCTTCGCTAATAACTGGCGGAACTTCAACAGAAAGCTTAGATATATTCCCTTATATTCAAGGTTATGAATATGGAAGCGTAATTAATCCAATTATAATAAGAACTGCGGACGAATTTAACAGAGTTTTCGGCCAGGAAACAAACCTTGTTGAAAACGCTTACTATGCAATCAGCCAAATGTATGACAAGGATCTTGGAATTGTTTTCGGAAGTTATCGCCTTGTTTCGTCGGTCAACTTTGAAGAACTTACAACAATTGAAAACATAAGAATTTCATCTTCAATCATGAATTTGGCGCAAAATAACAGTTATTTTGGAACTTTTGACGGAAATGGACTTGTAATTAGAAACGTTGAAATTGCGCTTGACAGCCAAAGCTCTGTTGGCCTCTTCTCAATGATAACTAGCGGAGGAGTTTTTAAGAACGCAACGATAACTGTTGTAACAGTTGCCGGCGGACAGCGAAGCGTCTATGCCGGAGCGGTTGCAGGGCTTGTTCAAAATTCTTCGGTTTCAAACGTAACAGTTCAACCTGTTACAACTTCTGGCGACAACCGCTCAAGAGTTTCTGGCCAAAATATAGTTGGCGGTGTTGTTGGAGCAGTTGTTGGAAATTCAAAAGTTTCAAACCTTGTTTCAAACATCTCTGTTGTCTCTGGAAATGCAAATGGATTGACCGACGCGCAATATTACTATGAAAACATTTTGAGGTCCAGCTCAATTATTCAAAACGGCGTGATTATCGACCAAAACAGCAACTACAGCTTTGCTGGCGGCGTCATCGGCGTTTTGGATATCTATCAAGATATCAATGACAACATGGTAACATTCAGCGATCCAAACGCAATTCGCCTTCAATATGCGGGTCAAAACATCTCAATCCAGGGCGGTTTTGTTGGCGGAGTTGTTGGGTTTGTTGGCCCAAGCACATATCTTGCAGATGCAAGCTTTGTTCTAACGGGGCAACAAGATCAACTTAACCAAAGGTTAATCACCTATGGAAACACAATTGGCGGCGTTGTTGGCGTTAACTACGGCGAACTTTATGAGCTTAAAATTGAACATTCAACAGAACTTCAACTTGCAATTGAAGACAACATGGAGGGCTATTACAACAGCGCATCAACCTCAATCTTCCGCGGAAATTCAAGGCTCTTTAATTCAACAACATCAAGCCTTGTTGCAATTGGCGGGCTTGTTGGACAAATGATGGACGGAGAGCTAACCGTTTCCTATTCAAAAGTTGACGTTTCTGCTTCTGCATCGTCATACTCCGGCGGCGTTATTGGAATTAACAATGCGTCAACAGATTTCTATGAAATTTATTCCTTCGGAGATGTAAGCGGAAAGAAGGCAGGGGGGCTAATTGGCCTTAATAACGCAGAAATAACACTTGATAAGTGTGTTGCCTTCACATATTACTCAAAGGAAAATGCGGGCTTGAATGAAATAATAAACGTTGCTCAAGACTTTAACAGCGGAAATTTAACGTTTGCAGGCGCAAATATCACAACGGGAGAGCCGTATAGCGGAAGACTTCAATTTACAACCGGCTCGAATAAAACGATTCTCGTTGAGTTTGCTGCCCAACCCCAAAGCCAAAACGCAAATGCAAGCTATTTGACAATTAATATTGATGCCGCTAACATCATAAAACAGTGGGATATAAACGGCTATAATTTCTACACATACAGCAATGGAACAAACGAATATGGCTTGATTAGAGAGCGTTTGTATAACAGCGATTTCACATATGGCTATTATTACACCAATCAAGAAAACAACAAGGTAACAGTTCTTTGGGAAACAGAGGACGGTCAGTTCTATTTTAGCACCGGAAGTGAACCAGATCTCAACGCAGATGGTGTTGCTCCAATTGAGTTTAGCGGCTCTCAATCCTATGTTTCATTCACAAACATAAACTATGTGGATTTAACTGTAACAGATGCGGAAGACAAAGACGATTATGACACTGTTGATTCACTCACTAGCACGGGCAATGACAAAGTTGTAACTTATGCGTCATTTGAAATGACTCAGCTTCAAATTACTGAAATTCAGCTTAAAAAACTTACAATTGGCGCAATTTTGGGAGAAAACAGTGGAAATGTTTTAATTACAAACGCAAGCCAAGCAAGCGTTTATGGAAATTTGGAGTTCGATTACAACGGCTTTACAATCAAGCTTTGGAACAGCGGCCTTGTAAACAGCGGCGCAACGAACAACCTTTTGGGGCTTACGGTCAACCTTTCAAACTATCAAGGCTATGAAATTGACGGCCAAACAATAAACAAAATGTTCTTTGGAAGCGAGTGGAGGCCAAACCTTTGGGAACTTAGAGATGGCTTCATCTTCCCAACTTTCAACTATGAAATCTCTTCAAACACGCTTTACATTGAAAAACCGCTTGACCTTTTGAAGTTGAACAACTATAACAAAGCGGACAACGTTGTAATCTTTGGCGATGACCCAGCAACAGTGTTCAATCCATATGATTATGAAGCTGGAAACGTTTCAACATATGGCGAATTCACAGCGGCAGAGCTTGTTGGTTTAAGCAAAGGGCAAAATGGCGAGCTGATTTATGACATTAGCGTAATTCGCGGCAACCTTTCTGTTAACTATTCAGATTACTACTTCAGTTCGTTCATGGGAACAATGTATGGAGAAAGCGATGAGACTCCGGTTTTAACCAATATTGACAAGGCGCTTTTCAACTTGATCTATGGCGGCGAAATCAGCAATTTGGTTTTCGACAATGATGTATCTCGCGAAACAACCTCAATGGGCGCGGTTCTTGCAAACTCAATTGAAGGTCAAACAACTCTTGAAAACTTAATCTTCCAAAATATAACAATTGAAACGCAAAGAGAGCAGATTGGCGTAATTGCAAACAACATGGCAAACGTCTTTGATATTTCTAATGTTGAAATAAGAAATGTAACAATAACTTCAACTAATACAAGCAGAGATGCAAACCTTTCAATTGGTGCAATTGCGGGCGCAAATACTCCGGCAAGCGGGACTGTTTCAGCCTCAATTACCCTTAGCAATGTTTCCGTTTCTAACTTAACAATTGAAGCACAAACCAATGCTTTGTCAACTAGCGTCGGCGGCCTCTTTGGAAAGGTTGGCTATGGAACAACCTATGAAAATGTCAATGTTTCTGAAATTAAAATCAACGTTGGCTTAGGGGAAAGCAAAAATTCTACAAACCAAATTTTCGCCGGCGGCTTTGTTGGCGATGCAAGCGGAACAACGGCAACTTTTGGAAGTAACACAGTGGAAAGTGGTGGCGCATACACTCTTGCCCAAGAAATTGTAATCAAATTAGGAAAGGCGGCGGTTACATACGCCGGAGGAATCTTTGGATATATCGACTCAATTAATACAAACAATGGCGAATTAACCATAAAAGACATCAATATTAGCTCTGTTACTGAAAATGACGACTCAGAAACCATTTCCTCAATGATTGTTGGCGGATTTGCCGGCCATGTTTCAACAAGCGGAAATTTAACCAACGTAGAAATTGATTTCGGAAAAGACACTGAAGGGGAGAATGAGGAAATCAAAACAACTAACGGTTCAATCGTCCTCAACACGGACGTTTTCGACTCAACAAGCTCAATTCCATCTTCGGTTGGCGGCGTCTTTGGCGAGGCAACAAGCGGAACGCTTTCAAACGTTTCAGTTTCCAACGTTGAAATCAATTTAACAAACAAGGGAGCAAATTCAAGTTATATAACAATCTTCGGCGGCCTTGTTGGCGAGGTGGAAACGTTGACAATTTCCGGAAACTCAAGTTTCACGGGAACAATAACAATTGACGGAAACGCAGGAACTTTCTATGGCGGCGGAATTGTTGGAAGCGCAACTGGAACAACAAGCGGCGGAATTGTTGGAAGCGCAACTGGAACAACAAATAGCCTAAACATTGGGAACCAAGAAGGTGTTAACAACGACATTGTTTCAAACGCAACAATCAACTTTAACAACACTGCATCCGGCTCAACCTACTATGTTGGCGGAGTTCTTGGAACGGGAACAACTGATTCAACAGATTCAACTGATACTGTTTACACAATTTCAAACTCAACAAATAATGGAAACATATCATTTAATGGTGTTGAAGTTAATGGCAATGTTTCGTTCGAGGGCGCAAACATAACAGTTGGCGGAATTGCAGGAGCAAACATCAAAAACGGAAAATTGAGCAACAATAAGTCCTATGGAGATATAACAATTGGAAACCTGGAGGTTGAAACAACAATAAGTT
Source organism: uncultured Clostridia bacterium (assembly GCA_944380415.1). GTDB lineage: Bacteria > Bacillota > Clostridia > Christensenellales > UBA1242 > UMGS687. The sequence continues at coordinate 35,371 of CALWHN010000001.1, forward strand.
CTTCAACCAACTCAACAACAATTGTTGCCGGGGGAATTGCCGGAGGAATGACTAATGGCGGAACCGTTTCGGGCAACTGGGTTGGAGGAGACATAATAATTGTTGGAAGTTCAACAGAAAATTCTCCTTTGACAGGTTTAACCTTTACCGCTGGCGGAGTTGTTGGGTCAATGACTGGAACTGGAGAAATCTCCAACAACTACGCTTGGGGAAACATTGAGCTTAGCAAAAATGCGGACCTGTTTGATGGAACTGATTACGCAATTGCGGTGCTTAACGTTGGCGGAATTGCTGGTTCTTTCGCGTCAGGAACCTTCAAGGGAAACAACAGCCTAACTTCAATTTACATTGTTCAAAGGGCGCAAACACACAACGTTTATGCAATGATTGGAGATAAAGGAGATAAAGATGGTGAAGATATTACAGCCACCGAAAATTCAAAACAAACTAACTATTACACCCACCAAATAACCTTAACAACGGAGCTTACTAATATTGCAACAAATGTCTATTACAGGCGCGGCTCTGGAATGTTAAGCAAGTTTAATGATGTTATAAACAATGAAAAGCTTCCAGCTGATCAAAAGGAAGCAGGCTCTAAACTAAGTCCAACAACTTGGACTGGCGGGAATTTAGAAGAAGGCAAATATTACGTCATGACTTCAAGTGTAAGTATTTCCTCAAGCGTAGCAACGTTAAACGGCCACCTTGTTGGAGATGGTTACATAATTAATTCAAGCGCAACGCCTTTCACAAGTGTAAACGGCTATGTTTCTGGAATTTTGTTTGGAATTGCTTCGACAAGCGAAGGAACTGGCGCCGGCGGAAGAGTTTCTGGCTCAACTGACAGCCTTCCAAACGGCGTTGCAACAACAAACAATGGAATAATCTTCGCGGTAAACGTTTCTGCAACCGGTTATTATAACGGTTCTCTAACCCAGGGAAACGTTAGATATTCAATCCTTTCTGGAATTGCAAACACAAACAACGGTTTAATTTCAGACAGCGGCGTTGTTCTAAACGTTAAAGATGCATATGCGGGAATTTCTGCTTCAAACGGCGGAGTTATTGCAAACACATATGTAACCGGCGCGGTTCATGAGGGCGCTAATTGGAGTTTTGCCGGCGGAAGCGACGGCGGAATTTACAACAGCTATGCCGCAATTAAAGTTCAAAGCGCGGTTGAAAGCATATACCAAACAAGCGGTTTAATTGTTGAAGGCGAAAAAGTTGAAAACTTCTTCTATGACAGATTTGCAACGGAAACAGCAAGCGTTGCCGATTCAGAGGAAGAAAAAACAACAGACGATATGTCAACGGTTGATGGAACGGAAACCGATATTCTGGAAAATGACGACGCTAAAAAGCTTCTTGGCGAAAACTGGACCCAAAGCACTTCCTACAACTTTGGCTATCCATACCTCGGCGGCGGGGCGTATGTCGAATTTGGTTACATGGCAACATGTATTGGAGATGTGACCTTTTCTCAAACCGGCGTTGTTGACGGAACTGTTAGTGGATCAACGGGAGATTATGATGTATATCGTTTCACAATAGCTGGGCAAAATATATATATTGCTTATAGGTCCTTATGGGGAAGGAATTACTATTATAGCTTAACAAAACCTTCAGGAAGCATTACAACCATGACCCGGTTGAGTGGCAACACATTAACTTTGGAAATAAATGGAAAAACTTATGTAATCGCTCTTTCAAGAAGATTACCTAGTGGAACAATTTCATGTACTGTTACTTATGGAGAAAATTTTTCAAGCAACTCTTATGTTCCAAACCCAGGAAAGTTGGCTCAGATGCTTGCAAACAATAAAAACATAATTCTCCTTACGGATATTGATATCAGCAAATTGGACGGAGAAAAATCCGGAACTCTTGCTAACTTTAATAGCTCAACTTGGACAGGCCAAGATTACAGCGCAACATTGGATGGAAACAACTATCAAATCTTCAACCTTCCAAACACAACTGGCGGCTTTGTAAAAGAACTTACCGGAACAATTCAAAACGTTGCGATTAATTATGCTTCAGGGACGAATGTTACCGGGGCAAACGTTGGAGGTTTTGACCGTGCAGGAGGAGTTGCTGCGGTTAATAGAGGAACAATTGATAACGTAAGTTCTTCCGGGGCAACAGTTTCTGCAACCAATGACGCCGGCGGTTTAGTTGGATATAACAGCGGGGTCATAACCGAAACCGGAAGTATAAGCAGTTCCGGAAGCATAACCCACTCCGCGAACTATAACATTGTTTCTGGAGATAATAATGCGGGGGGAATTGTTGGCTTTGTTGACAACGGCACCTCAACAATTTCAAATAATTCAAACTATGGAACTGTTGAAGGGACACGTGTTGGCGGAATTGCGGGAGAATTGGGGGCAGATTCAACTGCAGGTATTTCATATGGCTATAACTATGGGGCTATCACTGGAAGTTCTGGAGCCGGAGATCAAGCAGCCGGCGGAATTGTTGGATTAATTAGCAATTCATCATCTAATGTGGAGAATTCTTATAACTCTGCTTCTGTTGGAGGAACCGTCAACGCAGGAGGAATAGTTGGACTGGTTGCTAAAAAAGCAGGAACAAAGCCATTTGGTGAGAATAAATATTATATATTGACTGAGGTTAATAGTTCAGGTGTGTACTCGTTAGGTAATAGCGAGCATTGGGATGATTGGGAGCATCCGGAGGCAAACAAAACAATGAATGGAATTGATCCTTCGGCAACAAATGGGAACAGAGGTGATTCAACTGTTTTTTCAGATTTAGAAAATAGATATAAAGATGGAAATTATAGTCTTGTTTTTAGAGTTTATATTGAAGGCAATAATACTATAGAAGCAATGTCTATAAATGGTTATTATAATGGTTACTATACTGATGATGATTATGTCAAAGCTTCATTTTCGGATGATGGCACCTGTACTCTAAAAGCCATATTTGGAAATTATTACGTCGAGTTCTCATGCCGGAGATCGAATAATAAGAGGTGGCTTCATGATTTCGACATAACAATAACTGATGTTACCAGCAATGTAAATATTTTCGATAATATAAATGAAGGCGCGGTTTCTGTTAGTGGAGACAATTCCTATGCAGGCGGAATTGTTGGAAGAACCATGCAAAATGTTTCTGTTTCTACTTCTAAAAATTCCGGGAATGTTGAAAACTCTGCCACAAATGGAACCAATTTTGCCGGCGGAATTGTTGGAGGATCATACCCAGGCGGAGCTTCAAATGTTGGAAAAGTTGAAAACTGCTTGAATACTGGAGCGATAACCGCTAATGGCGGAGAAGGTTGGGCGCACGGAATAGGCAACGATCTTGCAACAATTTCGGACAGTAGAAACGATGGGGCGATTTCAGGCAGTTCTGGGGCGACAGATGGAGATAGTGGCACATTAGATGAGGACCGTCTACCAAGTTTCCAATCTTCAAACAACTGGTCATCACATGTTGACGAAGCTGTTTCTGGCGGGAGCATGGGAAAAGGTGATTATTACTATGACTCTACAAACAAGACATATTATGTTTACACTGGGCTAGGCCTTGCATATGTCGCTAATGAGGAAGGTTCAGTTGACTCAGAAGCGAAAGTTAACCTCATGAACAACATAGATTTAAGCGATTATAATGTTGTTTATGGTATCTTTATTATTAATCTAGCGATAATAATGCAGCATACAACTCTAAACGATTATATAATTATACAGGAACCTATTAATAGTCTTTTCTAAAAAAAAGGAAAACGAACATGAAGAAGAAAATTTTTAGTTTGGTTTTGTTGATTTTAGTTGCGGTTTGCGGCGGGGTTTTTGTTGCCTGCGGCGTTAGCGGAGACAACGCTTCAATTAGCCTTGTTTCCGGGCTTGACAGGCTTTCTTCCGCCGAAACCCTTTCTTCAATTTCAAACGAGCTGTTTTTAACGGAAACCGAAAGCGGAAACCTTTCTTCGGGAACGGGCTATGACGGAAGCGTTTCTTCAACAAACGCGTTAACTCTTGTTGTTGGAAGCGAAACAAACGCTTCAAGGCAAGTTACTGTTGACCTTTCGGGCTTTCCAGACGGAACAACGGCAACTTTCTCCTCGGACGCAAAAAACATTTCAATTTCAGAAGTTTCCTACAGCGGATCGCGCGCAACAGTTACCATAACAGCAACAAGTTCCGGAACGGCGGAGGTTTATGTTCAATCGGGCCAGTTTGGAAAGACGACGAGCTTTGTTGTTAAAGCTGTTGAAAAATTGGAGAGTTTTTCCGTTAAAACTGGCGCAACAATTTATTTAGAGCGCGGAAAAACGCTTGAAATTAACCCAGAGAGCTATTTAAACTTCTATCCTTCTGCTGCGTTGAAGGACGTTCTGTTCTATGACGGAGATGTTCTTTTAACAAGCGATGGAAAAACTGTTTTGTCAACAGAAGCGGGAGAGGGAGTTACGGGCGTAATTTCCGAGAGCAAGGAAATTGTTGTTAGGTCAACGCGCCTTTCTGGAAGCGCAAGCGTTCAAACAATTTCAGTTGTTGTTGTTGAAAACCTTTCTTCGCTTTCCTTAAACAAGATGGTTTATGAGAAAACTGGCGCGGGCTACCAAAAGACATATCAATCTCTTGAAAACGGCGGAATTTTAACGGTTATTAGAAACGTTTCAAACGGGGATATAAACTACGGCGTTAGAGAAATCTTTGTTGTTGTTGACTGTTTTGAAGAAAACCTTTCAATTTCTGCCTCAACAAACCTTGAAGGGGCAAACGTTTTAATTGTTCCAACGGCAATTGAGCAAATTACTCAAGAAGATTACCGAGATTCACAATATTCAAGCCTTGTTGACACTTCGCGCGAAGAGTTTTCAACCTGGGTTTTCAAATTTGAAATTAAATATGAGGGATATTCAAGCTATCAAATAACCTTCAATTTCCAAGCGGAAGGCTATCAATATTTCGAAAGTCTCTCTGTTAACGCAGAGTTTAGAAGCGCGTCCAATGTTGTTGAACTTATTCGCGCCGGAAGCGAAGAGCAAGAGGACGTTTACACGATTTATGATAGCTATGTTGGCCAAAGCGGAACAAGGTTTGTTATTTCAACCAACCAAAGCGACGAATTTTCTCGCGCAAACCTAAGCTTGATTTTTGGAAGCGATTCTGTTTCCAACTTTGTTCTCTATGACATGGTTGGCAACATCAAGCAAAACGACAACGGAGAATATTCCTTCTCAAGCGGCGAAAACTTCTTTGTTAGGGCGGTCACCGGAAGCGCGCGAACGGAGCCATATGTTATTACGGCAAAAATTTCCTACACATTTGAAAACGTTGATTTTGTTGTTGAAAGAGAAATTTCCCTTCTTTCTGTCAATGCACCAAACGACATAATGCTTTCGGACGGAAAGGGCAGCCTTGAAAGCTATAATTTCGACCTGAACACCTCCGGGCAAATTGTTTCCGGAATTAACCAAACGGAAAACTATTCTCAAAGGAACACGTTGACGCTTTATGTTAGCGGACTTGTTGGCGCGGCGCTAATTGGCGACATTACAGATTTTGCAATTACCAACACATCCGGAATTTTACAGGCAACAAAGGAGGGAAACACAATTGTTCTAACCGCTCTTTCAACCGGCTCTGGCGAGATTACGGTTACAATTGGAAACGGAGTTTCAAAAGTTTTCAGATTTAATATTGTCAGCAGCGTTGGCGAAGCTTCTGCCTTCATTCCATCTTCCGACCAAAACCAAAACATTATTGCGCTTTTAACGAACTATGAAAGCGCGGGAAATGTTTATGACCAATATGCAATTGTTAAAAATTCTTCTTCAATTCCGCTAATTTTGGACTATGTTGGAAACATAGACAGCATTTCTGTTGTCAGCGCGGACGGAAACACAACCTACTTAAACGGCCTTTTAACATTTGTTAACACCTTCGACAAACAAGAGATTACAGTTAGCATAACCTTTGATTATATTGGCTCAAACGGAGAAATTGAAGAAAGAACGGTTTTAATTCAAAGAATTTTGTTCACTTCAATTATTGAGGTTGAAGCCTTTGATCTTTCAACAGATAAAGGCTCTAACACCTTCAATCTCTATGACTATTCAACCGTTGGCTACTATTCAAGCAGCCTTGCAACGGCCTATGTAACTCTTAACATTCTTCCTTCTGAAATCCAACTGGACATCTTGCAAAACGTTCAGTGGGAAACCAACATTGAAGGTGCAAGCGTTGTTAGAGAAGACGACCAGATTAGAATTGTTTCAAGTGCATTTGAATTTACATTCTATCTTAGCGGAGCAAACGCTGGAACGGGAGTTTTTGTTTGCAACGTGACAGACGAAAGCCTTTATGACCAAAACGGAAACTTTGTTCCGGGAAGGATCATTCTTTCTGCAAGCTATTCGCGCGCAGGGGAGGGAGATGACGAGGCCGGAGTTTTCTTCCAAACTCTTCAAATTGGCGTTAGACGCGCAAGGCGCGTTGAGGTTATTGACGCCTCTCAATCTTCAATCAACCTAGATCCATACACAAGTTCAGTTAAGATTAATGTTGAGGCCTTCCCAATAAACGCAACAAATTTAAGGTTAAACTATGTTTTCATTCCGAACAGCGGAACAATTTCCGCAGACACGGTTGAAATTACATATTCAGACAATGAGGCAACGATTACATTAAAGAAATTTGACGTTGCAGGAAACGCAACTCTTAGAATTATTGCTTATGACAGCTATACAACAGCCGGGTCTTTCACAACTTACCTCGACATTCCAATTAACATTGCAAACGGAAGCGAACAAAATCCATATGTCATTTCAACTGCAAGCGACATCTACAAAATGATTGACACAAATTTTGCATACTACTACAAAGTTGTTGGAACAATTGATGTAAGCAGTATAGATTGGGCGTATGGCCAATATGTTCTAACAGGGGTGATAACAAGCGACAACGGCGCAACGTTATCTGGCTTTGAGATTGACAGCTTTACGCAGGAAGGAAATTCATATTATTCTGGAATTTTTAAAGAAATTTCAGGAATGATTGAAAATGTTTCATTCGAAACGAGAATAAACCTTGATTTTACTGGAAGCTCCCAGGCAACAGACCAATCTTCCGGATATATTGGCGCGCTTGCGGCAATTAACAACGGAACAATTAAAGATGTCTATGTAAAGATTGATGGAGGGCAAGTTAGAGCCTCCGGTTCGCTATACCTTAATTTTGGCGGCCTGGTTGGCCAAAACAATGGGACAATCATAACAGAGATTACTTCCGATTCAATTTTTACAAATCTTGTCAGTTATGAGAATAAATTGGCCTTTGATTTAGACACAAATTCAACATTCAGCCTGTATATTGGCGGAGCAGTTGGAGAAAATACAAACCGCGGAAGCATTGAAAGAACAATTGAAAGCGGGCTTGTTGAATTTAACAATGGCTTTACAACCGCTGATGTAAACATAGAAATTTCAATTGTAAATTCAACAAATTCAACAGTTGCCGTTGGCGGAATTGTTGGTTACAACAGGGGAAGCGTTTTGAATGTTTCTGCAATTGGAACGCTTTCGGCATCAACTGCTGACAATGTTGGAGGAATTATCGGGAACAACAGCGGAACGCTAAGCGGCGGGAAAACCCAGGTTTATGTCCTTGGAAGCGAGAATGTTGGCGGAGCTGTTGGCTACAACAGTGGGACAATAACTTCTGTTAAAGTTGAAAACATTTATCTAGCTGGGCATGAGATAACATTGATTTCAGGCATGAACAACGTTGGTGGAATTGTTGGAAACATGGCCGGCGGAAGCTTAACCTCTTCGTCATTTATCTCCTATTACACAACTTCACAATCAACAGGTTTTGACCTTGTTGGGACGACAAACTTTGGAAGAATTGTTGGAGCATATGCAAGCGGAACAATTGATTTCGTTGTTTCAATTGCAAACATTGGCGCAACAGATTCAACGTTTACTTCTAACAACTATGCAATTTATGACAGAGGGGAGGAAACTGGAACTGTTTACGTTGGCGGAACGGAAGCCTCTCTCAGCCCAACCGAGCTAAAAGAAACTGAGGGCTTTAGTTTCATTTTCCTTCCAACGGGAGAAATTTCAATTGACATTTCAGATGACGAGGAAGATTGGAAGGGAATTGGCGGAAAGCTTGAAGGAGAAACGGAGGAGGGCTTCTACTTATATTACTATTCCTCTTCAGATGAAGAAGTTATGGACATCGTTGGCCTAAATTCCGTCTTGCTTTCAGGAATTTTAACAAGCGTTTTGGGCGAAAATTACATGGTCGAATCATTAAATACATCAATTTTAACCATTGAAAGCGGGAATTTAATTGTTAGAGGCGTTGGTGACGCACAAATTAAAATTACATCGCCATACGTTGCAGGCCAAGAACTAATTTTATATGTAAAAATTGTCAACTACGCAAACAATGTTCAAGGATATTTGGATCAAAGCAAGAATACGGGAATTGGAAACAATTTAACCTTTGACGCAACAGATCCAACAACGCTTTACTTTGATTTCCTAGACAAATTTAACATCGACGGCTTTGCAACGCCATATGATGTAAACCTTCTCTTTATTGCTAAACATGGTGGATATACATGGCTTATAACAACGGATGGTGTTATCTATTCAACTGGCGGCGAAGCTCCATTTAGCATCATCAAAAACAGCTACAATAACTATCAACTTGTTCCAAATGGAGTTGAATATCAAGGGCTTTCAGTTTCAATTGTTCCATATTTCTCTTATACAGTTAATGGAAATATATTATATTCGTTTGTTTCTGGCGAAAATGTTGAGTCGTATGTTAATTTTTCAGATTACATTGGCGAAAGACTTGAAAGAAACCCTCTTTTGAGCGTAAACAGCCAAATTCAATTCAATTTAGAGCTGGAAAATCAAACAAAAAGCATAAATCTTTCTAAAAACTCAATTGAAACAGAGCCATATTATGTTGTTGATGTTGACTTTGTTTTAAACACAACAAAAACAGATGAAATTATTACAATAAGCGTCTTTGACTTGAATGGGGACTTGGTTTCCAACCAGGTTGGGCTTTCAACCAGCGCAACAGGGGCGTTTAACTATAGCGGAAGAATTACAATTGAAAATGTAATGTCTGAGACAATTTACTTTAGAATGAACGATTCTGCTCGTCAGTTTGAAACGACAAAGCAATTTAGAATTGAGTTTAGAAGTTCAAACGGAAGAACCGCATATTTAACCTTGACCTATCAACCTCAAGAAGTTCTTTCCGTTTCAACAGAACTTTTCCCTCTTCAATCAATTGAAGATGAGCCATACAACTTCAATGGTGCATTCTCATATATTCCAAGCGGAATTCTAATTCCTGGGCAAAATTCTCTCATTGAATTTAAAATTACGCCAAGTTTCACCTATTTTGAAACAGTTGAAGTTTTAAATGTTCAAACAAATCAATATAACCTTGTTTTTGACCTCTATGACAGAACAACTGGTGCAATTGTTGGCGGAACAACGATTGATGGAGGAATTTCAATTTCAAGAGATGAAATTGAAAACGGTTTCTTCAGCTTGAGAACTTTTGCAGATCAAAGACTTGAGGACAATTCATATGTTGGAATAATCTTAATTTTCAAAGACTCCAACGGAAATCAAATTGGCCAAAGCTATTTGAAAGAGTTCTATGTTGAACACCTTCCTGGCGTTGTTTTAACGGTTGACGGGATTTCAAGCGGAAACGATGAAAACAATCCGCACAAACTTGCAGAGGGCGTAAGCTATGAGCTTGGAGTTTCAGTTAAGGGATATTCCTTTGGGACATTCAGCGGAGGAAACGGCCTCTACACAGACGGCCAAATTGTCTTTGAGCTTTCTGGGAACACAAGTTTAATCTCTATTGTAAAAAATTCAGATGGAACATATGTTCTTCAAGTTAATGACAATGTCTTAACAGATGGCGCTTCAAGAACGGTTGCAATCAAATCCTATGGAATAAATGCAAGAGGAGAGAGGAGCCGAGAGGTTACGCTCTATCTTGAAATTGTCAAGTTTGTTGTCAAAGCGCCAAGTGATTCAGGAGACATTATAAGCGGAGTTGTCGACGACATTTATGCATCGGCAACAGGAAATTCCTATACGCTTGAAATTTCATTAAATTCAGACATATTAATTTATAACAGGAATAATTCCGAAACAAGACAGGCCGTTTTGAACTTTTTATCTTCGCTTTCAACTGGAGTTATAGGCAATGATACAAAAACAGACGTTTGGGCTCTTAAAGAAGTTGGCGAAACCTCGAATTGGATTTACATTAACGAAACTGCCCAGGGCTTTGTTTCGGACACAGGCTTTAACATAAAATATACAACTGCGCAGAACGTCTTTGAAGTTTATTACAATACAGAAACTCACAAAGTTGTAATCAAATTTTTAAGAACGGAAACTTCTGCTGCGCCAACATTGCAAATTAGATTTGCGGCCTTCTTTACATACAATAATAATGGAGTTCCAGTTTTGACAACGCAAAGTGATACACAAAACAAATTCTATTTGGAACAAACAATATCATTTGACATCTCTGAAAGAACAGAGCTTAGAAATCCATTCCCAATCTATACCTATGAGCAGCTTTTGGATATGAGAGAAGGGAACTATTACATTTTGATGAACGACATAACGCTTCCAGAGGACTTTACGCCAATTCAAACTCAAATTGGAGGATTGGACGGAAATAATTACAGAATTTATGTAAATAGCATAAGTTTGATGGCTCAGGAAGATCAAACAAGCCTTAACTTTGGACTTTTTGCGTCAACTTCATCAGATTGTTTGCTTAAAAACATAATTCTCTATGTCAATGGAAACATTGAAATTTCAACTTACAACTATTCAACGGTTGTCTATGGACTTCTGGTTGCAGAAAACCATGGAAAAATTACAAATTGCGCCGTTGAAGGGCCAAACCTTGCGATGATCAATTTAAACCTCTTTGGCCCAAGCTCAGCAACTGTTTCAAACCAGGTTGGAGGGCTTGTTGGAAGCAACTATGGAGATATTTCAAACAGCCGAATGGAAGTTGGAATTTCAATCAACAGTATTCAAACAACTGTAACCGGTTATATGGCGGCAAACCTTGGTGGCCTTGTTGCAATCAACCAAGGAACGGGCTCAATTTCCTCAAGCTATGTTAAGGCGAGAATTGAAAACAACTCAGCAGGAAGTTCAAGCGCAATAACTGGCGGCTTTGTTGCCCAGAACCACATGGGAGGAAGAATCTTTGCCTGCTATATAATGGGAGACTCAACAGATGTTTTCCAGACCCAAACTGAAATTGACAGCGCAATTAACAAGGTTTATTCCGCCTCAGGAAGGGCAGGAGGTTTTGTCTTCTATAACAACGGAACAATTTCAAACAGCTTTTCAAATGTTCCAATTGTTGCAGTTGAAGGCGCCGCAGGCTTTGTTTATCAAAATGATACAGAGGGCAACATTTCTTATTGCTATTCAAGCTCTGCCCTTGAAAACAGTGCAAGAAACGGCTCCTTTGTTGGCGTTGTTCCAGGAACAAGCCAAGAAGAAGGTTCAATTTTAAACAGCGGAACTATGGAGGAATGTTATTCGTGGGGCGAGGGGAGCGACAACAGCGATCCAGAGGCTTCCAACGTTGGCCTTGGAAGCAATGATGGAGTTTCGGGGTTATTCTTAATTTCAAGTGGAGAATTCCAATCCTCTTTTGAAAAATATGCGTTCACGAACAGCGCAGATCAAACCCAAGCTGTTTGGTTCTGGGCTTCTGCAAATGGGGATGCGGATTTCATCAAAGACGGAGGACTTTTGAGATTCCCAACAGAAATTCCTCAACTTGTCTCCCCAAACATAATAGCCGCTGGCCACAAAACTCTTCTTCGAACAGAATACAATGAGGAGACCGAAACGACAATATACTATTACAGCGATGATCCAAATTATCAGGAGGGTTCGCAATATAACCCATATATCATTTCAAACCAGGAAGACATTGAGTTCTTGGTTTCAAGTCAATCTGGCTTCACAAATGGAAATTTGATTACTTGCGCCTACAGCAGGTTGATTGGCGACATTATCTATGAGAGTTCAACAATTTCAAGCAGCCTCTATCAATATTCTTTCGTTGGCAACTTGGAAGGAAACGGATATGTAATAGGAAACTATGTTTTAGATAGCTCAAGTCAGATGACAAACGCCGGCTTCTTTGCAACAATTGGAACTGCGTCAAACAACGGCGGCAGCGTTAAGAACATTACTTTCGCGCCAAGATATATCAGCCTTACAAACGGCAATGCTGTTGGCGCGGTTGCTGGAGCAATTTACGGAGGAACGTTGGTTAACATAATTGTTGACGGTCAAACATATGCTTCGGAAATTGACGGCGTAACAATTCTTGGAAAGAATGCAGTTGGTGGAGTTGTTGGCCTTGCCGAAGGGCAGTTTGTTATTAAAAACGTTGAGGCAAACATCTCTGTTAACTCAACCTATCGTGCAAGCCTTAATAACCACAATGTCATGGAGTATGAACGGGCTCCGCTCTCTCAGGTTTCCTATGCGGGCTTAATTGCCGGGGTTTTAAACGGCTATGGGACAATTACATATGCAGAGGCCTATGGCGACAATGTTTCCGTTGGCGAAAACGCAGCATTGCTGTTTGGTTATGTTGGAAGAAACGTTGTTGCAAGTAATTTAACAGCAACTGGTTCTTTAAATCAATTCATTAAGGCCGATGTCTATGGCGGAGTTATTGCCGCAAGAAACCTCGGAACGCTTTCAGATATTGTTGTAAATGGAGACACAAGCGCAAGTTACACGGGCTTCTTTGCATATGACAACTTCGTTCCGCTTGCAATTGGAAACATCGTTGGTTACATGACAAATGGAACAATTAGCAATGCAACTGTTTCAACAAGGCTAAGAGCGCAATCTGGCGTTGAATCTCTTGGCGGAGCAGTTGGACTTATGAGCGCTGGAAGGTTGGAAGACATCATAGTTGTTGGAGACATAACCGGAGGCTATAAAATTGGCGGGCTTGTTGGCCAGGTTAGAGATGCAACCGGGAACACAATTAGAATTGAAAATAGCTTCCATGGAGGAATGTTGACCTCAAATTCTTCCTCGGACATTGTTGCCGTTGGAAAGATAATTGGCTTTGTTTCAAACTATGGAAAGGAGGGGACTACAACGACAATTGCTTCTGGTGATGATGAAAGCGATCTTGGGAACTCAACAATTGGAATTATATTTACCAGTAAATTCAGCGCAGAATATACAAACCTAATTGACAGCGGTGTTTACGACATGTCTGTCAGAGTTACGACATACTCATCCGCAAGCAGAACGGAAATTTGGGTTGGGGCAATTGTTGTTGAAAACGCAGGAACTTTTGCAAAAGAAGAATTAAACTATGATGTAATCTACTCGCCGTCAATCTCAGTTGAGAATATTTATGCGCCGCTTAGCGGGAGTTATTATTTGAACGGAAATATTGTTTAAATAAACTAAAAATTGAAGGCGGAGGATATCCTGCCTTCTTTTTTGAAAATTTGTTAAAAACTGTTGACATAATTGAAAAATCATGGTAAAATCCTACTCTGTATAGGCTAAAGTGGACAAATTTTGGGCATTTTTTAGTTTTTAATAAGTTTTTTAGGCAAAAAACAGCTTTTTTTGCCACTCTTTTTTTTGCTGTTAAGGAGAAATTATGGTAGAAACAATGGTTAAAAAAATCAAATGTGGGAAAACGGAGCGCTATTCTTTTGGAAAACTTGAAGAAGTTTGTCCAACTCCAAATCTCTTGGAAATTCAAAGGGACACATATCGAAAGTTTTTGGAGCAGGGAATTGACGAAGTTCTAACAGAATTTTCGCCAGTTGTTGATTACAGCGGAAAGGGAAAATTGTATTTTCTCTCTTCTTCAATCGACGAAACACCAAAAGTTTCAAGAGACGAATGCAAGAGACGGGGAATTTCTTACACTGCGCCATTAAAAGTTAAAGCAAGGTTTGTAACAGAAGAAAACCAAGCTGGCGTTGAGCAAGAAGTTTTCATGGGGGACATTCCTCTTATGACGGAAGAAGGCTCGTTCATCTTTAACGGAATTGAAAGAGTTGTTGTCTCTCAAATCGTTCGTTCTCCAAGCGTATATTTCTCTAAAGAGACGGCAGACAATGTTCAAACAATTAAAGGCCAAATGATTCCAACAAGAGGAATGTGGCTTGAATTTGAGCAAGCAGCTAACGATATTTTAAAAGTTGTTATCGACAGGGGAAGCAAAGTTACCCTTGGCGTATTTTTAAAGTGCTTCGGCTACACAAATGAGGAAATTTTGAACCTTTTTGGAAACAATAGATACATTAAAACAGTTTTGGAAAAGGAACCTCAAACAACCCAAGAGGAAGCTTTAATTGAATTTAGCAGAAAAACAAGGCCAACCGAAGTTCCTTCTGCTGAAAGCACAAGAAGTTATTTAAACCTTTTCTTCTTCTCAGATCAATATTACAACCTTGGAAGAGTTGGAAGGTATAAATTTAACAAAAAACTTTCAATTGCAACAAGAATTTCAAACCAAATTTCTGCTGATAACATTGCAATTGAAGACGAGGTTGTTGTTAAGGCTGGGGAAGTTATTAAACCAGAAGTTGCAAGGCAAATTCAAGATGCGGGAATTAACGAAGTTTGGATTTTGCTTGGCGGAAATCGCCATTTAATTAGAGGAAACAACAGGGTTAAACTTTCAAAAGTTTTTCCATGCAATGAGGAAGAACTTGGAGTTTTGGAGGAAGTTTACTATCCAACCCTTATGCAAATTTTAAAAGATAACAAAACAAAAGAAAAACGCCTTAACGCAATTAAAGAAAACGCAAAGCAGCTTATGATAACAACGCTTACAATTGACGATATTTTAGCAAGCATAAGCTACTATTTAGATGTTTTGGCTGGAATTGGTGAGTTTGACAACATTGACCACCTTTCAAATAGAAGAATTCAATCTGTTGGCGAACTTATGAGAAACGCTTTCCGTTCTGGCGTTAACAAACTTTGTGCAAATATGAAGGAAAGCCTTCAAGGAAAGGATTTGGCAGAGGTTTCGCCAAGCCAAATTATCAATCCAAGACCAATTAACAAAGCTCTTAAAGATTTTGTTGCTTCTTCTCAGCTTTCTCAACTTATGGATCAAGCAAACCCACTTTCTTCACTTACACAAAAGAGAAGGGTTTCTGCTGTTGGCCCAGGAGGAATTAAAAAGGAGAGGGCTAGCGACGAAGTTCGTGATATCCACTACACCCACTTTGGAAGAATTTGTGTTATTGAAACGCCAGAAGGCCAAAGCATTGGTCTTATCAGCACTCTTGCTTCCTACGCAAAGATAAACGACTATGGTTTCTTGGAAACACCTTATAGAAAAGTTGACAAGGAAACGGGAATTGTTTCCAAGGAAAGCGAATATAAAATGGCGGATATTGAGGATACATGTTACATTGCTCAATCAATTGAACCATTGACAGAAGACGGAAGGTTCTTGAACGACAGAATTGTTTGCCGCTATAAAAACTCAATTGTTGAAGTTCCAAGAAAGATGGTTGACTATGTTGACGTTTCGCCAAGGCAGTTTATTTCTGCTGCAACGGCGTTAATTCCTTTCTTGAACAGCGACGACAGTATGCGTGCTCTTATGGGTGCAAACATGCAGAGGCAGGCAGTTCCTGTTCTAAGGCCAGAATCTCCAATTGTTGGAACTGGAATGGAGGCAAAGGTTGCATATGACTGCGGCGCTATGGTCATTGCAAAAAATGACGGCGTTGTTTCTTATGTAAGCTCTTCTGTTATTAAAGTTTTAACAAAAGATGGAGAGGAAGTTTACAACTTAATTAAGTTTAACAAAACAAACCAAGACACATGCATCAACCAAAAACCAATTGTCAAACACGGCGAGAAAGTTAAGAAGGGCGACATTTTGGCAGATGGCTATTCAACTCAAAACGGAGAACTTGCCCTTGGAAAGAACGTTCTTGTTGGCTATATGAACTGGGAGGGCTACAACTACGAAGATGCTATCCTTGTTTCAGAAAGAATGGTTAAGGAAGATGTTTACACTTCAATTACATTAAAAGCAGAAGAAATCAAGTGTAGAACAACAAAACTTGGCGATGAAGAAATTACAAGGGACATTCCAAACCTTGGCGAAGAAGCTCTTAAAAACCTTGACGAAAACGGAATTGTTAGAATTGGAGCAGAGGTTGTTCCAGGAGATATTCTTGTTGGAAAGGTTACACCTAAGGGCGAAACTGAATTAACACCAGAAGAAAGGTTGCTTAGAGCAATCTTTGGCGAAAAGGCAAGAGAAGTTCGCGACACATCGCTTAGAGTTCAACACGGCCGCGGCGGCGTTGTTGTTGACGTTCAAGTTTTCTCAAGGAAAAACAAAGACGAGCTTGAGCCAGGAGTTAACATGATGGTTAAAGTCTATGTTGCCCAAAGAAGAAAGCTTTCGGTTGGAGATAAAATGGCGGGACGCCACGGAAACAAAGGCGTTGTTTCAAGAATTCTTCCTGAATGTGACATGCCATTTATGGCAAACGGCCAACCACTTGACATAGTTTTGAACCCGCTTGGAATTCCTTCTCGTATGAACGTTGGCCAGGTTTTGGAAACACACCTTGGTTTGGTTGCTCAAAGCCTTGGCTGGAAAGTTGCAACTCCGGTTTTTGATGGAGCAACAGCGGAAGACATTCAAAAACTTTTAGTTGAAAACAACTTCCCTGCAAACGGAAAAATTCAACTTTACGATGGAAGAACAGGCTATCCATTCGACAACCCAGCAACAGTTGGATATAAATATATGTTAAAGCTGGATCACATGGTTGACAGCAAGATGCACGCTCGTTCAATTGGGCCATATTCTCTTGTTACTCAACAACCTCTTGGCGGAAAGGCAATGTTCGGAGGTCAGAGATTTGGTGAGATGGAAGTTTGGGCCCTTGAGGCTTATGGTGCATCAAATGTCCTTCAAGAAATTTTAACTGTCAAATCCGATGACGTTGTTGGAAGAGTTAAAACATATGAGGCAATTGTTAAAGGTCAACCAATTGCAGAGCCTGGAATTCCAGAATCGTTTAAGGTTTTGGTTAAAGAACTTCAAGCGCTTGGCTTGGATATCAAAATTTTAACTGAAAACGAGCAAGAAATTTCAATTGGCGAAATAACACAAGACGACATCTCGCCGCTTACAAAGGAAGTTGAGGACGAACTTAAAGAAATTAACATCGACTTTGACACTCCAGACGAAGCAACGAGCGATCTCTTGAGCGAAATTGAAAAAGAAACAACAGCTTTTGATGCTGGCTCACTTTTGGAAGATATTGAAGATTTAGATTAAGATAAACATTAGAATTTAGGAGAAAAACAATGTTTGAGTTAACAAATTTTGATTCCATTAAAATTGGAATAGCCTCCCCGGAAAAAATTAGAGAATGGTCTCACGGGGAAGTTACAAAACCAGAAACAATTAACTACCGAACCCAAAAGCCGGAAAAGGACGGCCTTTTCTGCGAGCGAATTTTCGGACCTAGAAAGGACTGGGAATGTCACTGCGGAAAATATAAAAGAATTAGATATAAGGGCGTTGTTTGCGATAAGTGTGGCGTTGAGGTAACAAGTTCTAAGGTTAGAAGAGAAAGAATGGGCCACATTGAGCTTGCCGCACCTGTTACTCACATTTGGTTTTTCCGCTCTGTTCCATCAAGAATTGGAACACTTTTGGACATTTCTCCAAAACTTTTAGAGCAGGTTGTTTACTATGTTAGTTACATTGTTTTAGATCCTAAGGCAACTCATTTTGAGTATAAACAAGTTATTTCAGACAAAGAATATCGCGAAGGGCTTGAAACCTATGGCCCAAATTCATTCACTGTTGGAATGGGGGCAGAGGCGGTTAAAAAGCTTCTGTCTGAAGTCGACCTTGAGAAAGAAGAGAAAGAATTAAAACAAATTTTGCAAACGGCAAAGGGCCAAAAGAGGCTTAAAGCAATCAAAAAGCTTGAGATTGTTGATGCATTTATCAAGAGCGGAAACAAGCCACAATGGATGGTTATGGACGTAATTCCAGTTCTTCCTCCAGAACTTAGGCCAATGGTTCAACTTGACGGTGGAAGATTTGCAACAAGCGATTTA
Organism: uncultured Clostridia bacterium; assembly: GCA_944380415.1. Classification (GTDB taxonomy): domain Bacteria; phylum Bacillota; class Clostridia; order Christensenellales; family UBA1242; genus UMGS687. Next base: position 53,573 of record CALWHN010000001.1, read on the forward strand.
AACGACCTTTATAGAAGAGTTATCAACAGAAATAACCGTCTTAAAAAACTTTTGGAACTTGGCGCTCCGGAAGTTATTGTTAGAAACGAAAAGCGTATGCTTCAAGAGGCGGTTGACGCTTTAATTGAAAATGGAAAGCGCGGAAAGGCAATTCAAGGCGCAAAATCAAGAGATTTGAAGTCTTTAACCGCAATGTTAACAGGAAAACAGGGCCGTTTCAGACAGAATTTGCTTGGAAAGCGTGTTGACTATTCCGGCCGTTCTGTTATCGTTGTTGGACCAGAACTTAAAATGTATCAATGCGGCCTTCCAAAGGAGATGGCGCTTGAACTTTTCAAACCGTTCATTATAAAAAGGCTTGTTGAATTAAATCAATCAAACAACATCAAAAGTGCAAAAAGGCTTATTGAAAGAGAAAAACCAATTGTTTGGGACGTTTTAGACGAGGTTATCAAAGACCACCCAGTTTTGTTAAACCGTGCTCCAACGCTTCACAGGCTTGGAATTCAAGCTTTTGAACCTGTTTTGGTTGAGGGAAGGGCAATTAAGCTTCACCCGTCAGTTTGTTCTGGCTTTAACGCGGACTTTGACGGAGACCAAATGCCGGTTCACGTTCCTCTTTCAATTGATGCAAGAACAGAAGCAAGAACTCTCATGCTTGCATGCAACAACATTTTAAAACTTTCAGACGGAAAACCAATTTGTAGCCCCGCTCAGGACATTGTTCTTGGCTGTTACTATTTAACGGTTATAAGGCCGGGCGCTAAAGGTGAAAACAACGTCTATGCTTCTTGCAACGAGGCAGTTATGGCCCATCAAACTGGAAATTTGGACATTCAAGCTCAAATTCAAGTTAGAAGAAGCACAACAGTTGACGGAATTAAATATACAGACAGAATTACAACTTCTGTTGGAAGAATTATTTTCAACTGGGCAATTCCACAAAACTTGGGTTGGGTTGACAGAACAAAGCGCGAAAATTACAATGCGCTTGAAATCAACCAAGTTGTTAAAAAGGGAGAACTTAGCAAAATTGTTGACATGGCGTTTAACAATCTTGGAACAACAGAAACTTCCAAAATGCTTGATAAAATCAAGGCAACAGGCTTCAAGTATTCAACACTTGGCTGCATGACAATCAACGTTTATGACATGCAAGTTCCAAATCAAAAAGACGAAATAATTGAAGAAGCAAACAAAAAGGTTTTGGAAAACGATAAATTCCTTGCAAGAGGATTGATCACAGAAGAAGAAAAAGTTAATGCAAACATTTCAATTTGGAATGATGCGACAAAGAAAGTTCAAGATGCTCTCATTGCACAGCTTAGCGACTTCAACCCAATCAAGATGATGGCCGTTTCTGGCGCCCGTGGTTCAAACGTTCAAGTTAACAGTATCTGCGGAATGAGAGGTATTATGGCTGGTGCTTCTGGTCAAAAGGTTGACGTTCCAATTCGTTCCAACCTTCGTGATGGTCTTACACCTCTTGAATATTTCCTTTCATCTCGTGGTGGACGTAAAGGTTTGACGGATACGGCTCTTAAAACAGCAGACTCTGGTTATTTGACCAGAAGATTGGTTGACATTTCTCACAACGTTGTCATAACAGAGGACGACTGCTTCGAAAGCCTTGGCGAAAAGGTTAAGGGAATGAAGGTTACTCCAATCATTTCAGACGGAGTTGTAATTGAGCCAATTGAAGACAGAATTGCTGGAAGATTCACGGTTGACCCGGTTGTAAATCCAGTAACGGGCGAAGTTATTGTTCCTGCAAACACAATGATAACCGAAGATAAAGCGAAGGAAATTGCCGCTGCGGGAATCAATGAAGTTACAATTAGAACACTTTTAACCTGCAAGAGCAAACATGGCGTTTGTGCAAAATGTTATGGAAGAAACATGGCAGGTAAGGATAAAGTTAACATTGGAGAAGCTGTTGGAATTATTGCAGCTCAATCAATTGGTGAACCTGGAACACAGCTAACAATGAACAACAAGCACTTCAGTGGTGCGGTTGTTGCATCGGATATCACAAAAGGTCTCCCACGTGTTGAAGAAATCTTTGAAGCTAGAAAACCAAAGGGCGAGGCTCAAATTAGTGAAATCTCTGGCGTTGTAACAGTTAAGGAAGAGCCTAAGTCATTCTTGATCAATGTTAGAGGAACAGACAACGAAGCAGACTATGAAATTAAAAAACCTGCATATCTTAAGGTTAAGAGCGGAGATAAAATTGAGGCCGGAACACCTCTTATGGAAGGTTCAATCAACCCAACAGATCTTCTTAGAACGAAGGGCTTGAAGGGCGTTCAAGATTATCTTCTTTCAGAAGTCATTTCAGTTTATCGTTCACAGGAAGTTAAGATTAACGATAAGCACATTGAAGTTATAATTCGTCAAATGCTTAGAAAAGTTAAGATTGAAGATGCTGGAACAACTTCATTGCTTCCAGGCGAAATTGTTGATGTCCACGACTATGAAGAAGAGAACATGAGGGTTCTTAGCGAGGGTGGAATTCCTGCAACGGCAAAGAGAATGCTTCTTGGAATTACAAAAGCTTCGCTTTCAACAGAATCCTTCCTCTCAGCGGCTTCCTTCCAAGAAACTTCAAGAGTTTTGACAGATGCTGCGCTCAAAGGAAAGGTTGACAAACTTCGTGGGCTTAAAGAGAACGTCATAATCGGAAAGCTAATTCCAGCTGGAACGGGTTTGAAGAGATATAGAGGCGTTATGCCAGTTGAGGCAGAATAGGAAAGAACAAATAAAGAGAATGAAAAATTCTCTTTATTTTTTTTACGAAAAAATGTATAATATTGTCATGAATTATCACATTACAACTTTTGGTTGCCAGATGAATGTTCATGAATCGGAAAAACTTGCCGGAATTTTAGAGAGGCAAGGTTTTTTGCCGTGCGAAAATATTGAAGATGCGGACATAATTGTTTTTAACACTTGCGCAATCCGCGAAGGCGCCCAGGACAGGGCGGTTGGAAACATTGGCGCACTCAAAGGTTTGAAGAAAAAGTTTCCAAACAAGATAATTGCCGTTTGCGGTTGCATGACGCAACAGAGCCAAGTTGCAGATAGGCTTCAAAGAACCTTTCCGTTTATAGACATAATTTTTGGAACAAAAAATTTTGACAAATTTGAAGAATTTATCAAAAAAGTTCAAATTGAAAGAGAAAACAACAAAAAAATTAGAATTTTAGAGATTGAGCAAGAGGATAAAATTGTTGAGGACCTTCCAATTGTTCGTTCAAGCGGAAAGAATTTTTGGGTTAACATAATTTATGGCTGCAACAATTTTTGTTCATATTGCATCGTTCCATATGTTCGCGGGCGAGAGCGAAGCCGCGAAAGGGAGGCAATTCTTTCAGAAATTGAGGAAATTTTAAAAAATAATCGCGAAAAAATTAAAATAACGCTTCTTGGGCAAAATGTTAATTCTTATGGGAAGGACAGATATCAAGACTATGGTTTTGCAAATCTTCTGGAGGACATTTGCAAGCTTGAGGGAGATTTTGAGCTTGGTTTTATGACCTCTCATCCAAAGGATATAACAGACGACGTAATCCATCAAATTGCAACTCAGCCAAAAATTGTTAAAGAGCTTCACCTTCCGGTTCAATCTGGAAGCAACAAAATTTTAAAGGCGATGAACAGAAAATACACCGTTGAAAGTTATCTTGAAAAAGTTGAAAAACTTAGAGCTCTTGTTCCAAACATAAGGCTGACGACGGACATAATTGTTGGCTTTCCGGGGGAGACGGAAGAGGATTTTAAACAAACTTGCAACTTAGTTGAAAGGGTTGGCTATTCTGGAATATTCGGCTTCATGTTCTCGCCAAGGGAGGGAACTGTTGCAGCTAAAATGGAAAATCAAATCCCACTTGAAATAAAAAACAAAAGGGTTAATATTCTTTTGAATTTGGAGAAGGAAATTCAAAAGAAACTTGCATAACAAAGGAGAAACCATGGCTTTAAGCAATATGATGAAACACTGGTTTAGCATTAAAGAAAAATATCCTGACTGCATAATTTTTTACAGGTTGGGAGATTTTTATGAAATGTTTTTTGATGACGCAATTGAAGCATCAAAGGTTTTAGATTTGACGCTTACGGGAAGAGATTGTGGGCTTGAACAGCGCGCGCCAATGTGTGGCGTTCCTTTTCATGCTTGCGAGGGCTACATTGCAAAATTGATTGAGAACGGCTATAAAGTTGCAATTTGCGAACAGCTTTCCGAGCCAAAACCGGGGAAGGAGCTTGTTGTTAGAGATGTTATTCGAGTTGTCACGCCTGGAATTTTAATGGACGAAAACATGTTGGATCGCGACAGAAACAACTACATTGTTGCGCTTTTTATCCCAGAAGAAAGGCCGGTTGGTCTTGCATACTGCGACGCCTCAACAGGCGAGTTTTCAGTTTTAGAAATTGCAAACGATTCGCAAATGCTTCAGGAACTTGAAGAAGCGCTGACCAGAATTTCTCCCTCTGAAATTTTTTGCAACGAAAGCGCGCTTAAAAAAATTGAGGGCCTTTCAATTATCAAAACAAAGTCCGTTGCATACATTGGAAGATATGTTGACGACCAATTTCCAGAAGATGAGCTTGAGGACGGCCTTTTAGCGCAGTTTGGAGAGGATTGTTTTGTTAAAATGAAGAGAAAATCCAGCGCGGCCTATGCCGCTGGCGCTCTTTTAAGTTATCTTAAAACAACCCAAAAGCGCGGCCTTGAACACATCAATCAAATTATTCTAGACAGCGAAAGCTCGGTTATGCACCTTGACCTTGCAACCAGACGAAATTTGGAGCTAACAGAAACAATTAGAGACCACAAAAAGCGCGGCTCATTGCTTTCTGTTTTAGATAACACAACAACCTGCATGGGCGGGCGTCTTTTTAGAAGTTGGCTTTCAAGCCCTCTTCAAAATGAAGAGGCAATTTCTCAAAGGCTTGATGCAACAGAGGATTTGATTTCCAACATAATTGTTCGCGAGGACATAAAGCGCCTGCTTTCAAAAGTTTCGGACATAGAGAGAATTGCCGGGCGAATTGCATATGGAAATTTCAATCCAAAGGACGCTCTTTCACTCAAGACAACTTTAATTCAGCTTCCAGACCTTGGAGAGCTTTTAACGAAGTTTAAGGCTCCAAAGCTTGTCATGTTCGCTGAGGAATTTGACACGCTTTCCGACCTTAGGAACCTTCTTGAACAAACAATTTCAGAAGATGCGCCCGCAATGCTGAGAGATGGAAACATAATTAAAGAGGGCTATAATAAAACGCTTGACGACTATCGAAATTCAAAGCAAATGGCAACAACCTGGCTTTCGGAACTTGAAGCAAAGGAGCGCGAGCTTACTGGAATTAAAAACTTGAGGATTGCATACAACAAAGTCTTTGGCTATTTTATTGAAGTTAACAAATCTCAAGTTGCAAATGTTCCATATAGGTATATGCGCAAGCAAACTGTTGCCAACAACGAAAGATATATAACGGAAGAGTTAAAGCAAATTGAAGAAAAGGTTGAGTCTTCAAAGGAAAATGCGCAAAAACTTGAAATTGAAATTTTCAATTCTGTTAGACAAACGCTTTTAGACAACCTCAAGCGAATTCAAAAGGTTGGGAAGATAATTGCGGAATTAGATTGCCTTTTAAGCTCTGCAATTACTGCCGTTAAAAACAACTACTGCAAGCCAAAGGTTTCAAAGAGGATAAAACACATAAAAATTGTTGGCGGGCGCCACCCAGTTGTTGAAGCAATCAACAGGTCGGAGCCCTTTGTTCCAAACGACACCTATTTAAATTCAGACACGGACAAGTCCATGATAATAACCGGCCCCAACATGGCCGGAAAGAGCACATATATGAGGCAGGTTGCGCTAATTGTTTTAATGGCACACGTCGGCCTCTATGTTCCTGCAAGCTCCGCAGAAATTTGCATAACGGACAGAATTTTTACAAGAATTGGCGCAAGCGATGATGTTGCATTTGGCCAAAGCACGTTTATGGTTGAAATGGTTGAAGTTGCAAACATTTTAAACAATGCAACGAACAAAAGCTTGGCGCTTTTAGATGAAATTGGAAGGGGAACATCAACTTTCGACGGTCTCAGCATCGCTTGGGCGGTTATGGAATATATAAGCGAAAAAATGAACATGAAAACGCTTTTTTCAACCCACTATCACGAACTTACAGAGCTTGAGGGCGTTTTGCCTGGGGTAAAAAACTATCGAATAACAGTTAAAGAGTTCAACGATGAAATAATCTTTTTAAGAAAAATAGTTAGAGGCGGAGCAAACAAAAGTTTTGGTGTTGCGGTTGCAAAGCTTGCAAACCTTCCAAGCGAAGTTATTGCGCGAGCAAAAGAAATTTCGGACAATTTGGAAAAAGCAGACATAAATAGGAAAATTGCCGAAAGCAATTTGGGCAATAATTCTTTATACAGCGAAAATGTTCAATCCAACTCAAACGTTGTTGGAATTTTAAGGGACATCGATTTGAACAAGCTAACTCCGCTTAGTGCATTCGAAATTTTGGCGGATTTAGTTCAAAAAGTTAAATAGGGGAGGATTTTATGGCAATTAATTTGCTTCCAAGTGAAATATACAACAAAATTAGCGCGGGCGAAGTTGTTGAAAGGCCGGCAAGCGTTGTCAAAGAACTTGTTGAAAACAGTATAGACGGCGGTGCAACGCGAATTTCTGTTGAAGTTTTTGGCGGAGGAATTGATAAGATTGTTGTTTCAGACAACGGCTGTGGAATTTCTCCAGATGATTTGGAAAAGGCTTTCATGCCACACGCAACAAGCAAAATTTCAAAGGAAGAAGACCTTTTCACAATTGCTTCTCTTGGCTTTAGAGGAGAGGCGCTTGCAAGCATTTCTGCGGTTAGCAAAGTTGAAGTTTTTTCAAAAACAGAGGACAACGACTTTGGAACCAAGTTAAAGATTGAAGGTGGAAATTTCGGCGAAAAGCACGAAATTGGCTTTGAAAATGGAACGCGAATTGTCGTTTCCAATTTGTTTTACAACACACCTGCCAGGTTAAAATTCTTAAAAAAGCCAAAATCTGAGGAGGGCGAAATTACAAATTTGATGGCAAAGATAATAATGGCAAACCCTCAAATTTCTTTCAGATATTGCGCGGACGACAAGGTTGTTTACAACACCTTTGGCAACGGTTTGGCAGAAGCAATGTACATCATTTATGGAAAGGAAACCTATGACAACCTGCTTGAAGTAAATTACGAGCGCGATGGAATTAGCGTTTTTGGCTATATTGCGCGCCCAACTTTTTGCAAGCCAAACAGAACCTATCAAACAATTTTTGTAAACGGAAGAGTTGTTTCAAACTACATGATTTCCGCCGCTGTTCAAGACGCGCTTGAGGGTTACATTATGAAGGGGAAATTTCCGCTCTTTGCCCTCAACCTAACGCTTCCATACGACGGAGTTGATGTAAACGTCCACCCCTCTAAGCAGGAGGTTAAATTTGAATATCCAAACAAGATCTATTCAATTGTTAACAACGCAATTTTTAAAGCTGTTGCAAATGCAAATTATATTCAAAGGGCAGAGGAAAAAGAAGAAATAACTCCAGAAAAAAACAATGAAAAAGATCAATTATTTAAAATAATTTCAGATACAGACAAAAAAACTTCTGAAATTGAATTTAAAAGTTCAGATAATTTGCTTTCAAAAATATTTTATGAAAAATATTTAAAAAATGAAAATTTAGAAAATAATAACACTGAAAATAACGAGAAAAAAGAAAATAAATTCGAAAATTTTCAATTTGAAGAGGTTGAAATAAAATCTGAAGAAAAAGAAAAGGAAAATTCGGAGGAAATTGTTCAAAACAAAATTGAAGAAGTTTTTGAAAACTATAAATTGATTGGCGTTGCCTTTGAAACGTATATTCTTGTTGAGAAGGAAAACAACCTTTTAATAATCGACCAACACGCTGCCCACGAGCGCCAACTTTTTGACAAGTTTAAAAGCGAAATTGAGCAAAGCGAAATTCCAAGCCAACAGCTTTTGGTTCCATATATTCTTTCAACCAATCAGAAGGAAACCGAGTTCTTAGAAGAAAATATCAAGCTTTTGACGGATTTTGGAATTGAAATTTCTCAATTTGGAGACAACACCTTCAAAGTTTCGGCTGTTCCATCAATTTTGTCAGAAATGAATTTGAAAGTCTTTTTTGACGGCGTTTTAGATGACATTTCAAACTATTTAAAAAAGCCAATAGATCTTATAAAAAAGAAAATTGCAACAACGGCTTGCCGCGCGGCAGTTAAGGCAGGGGACAAGCTCTCTGAGGGCGAAATTTCTATTCTGCTTAAAAACTTTAAGGAAAATGGAAACGTTCTTCTTTGCCCACACGGAAGGCCGGTTATTGTTTCTGTTTCAAAAACAGAAATTGAAAAATGGTTTAAAAGGATTGTTTAATTTTGGAAAGGACTGTAATTGCTATTTTGGGGCCAACGGGCTCTGGAAAATCAAAACTTTCAATTTCGCTTGCTAAAAAAATTGGCGGCGAAATTGTTTCGTGTGACAGCATGCAAATCTATCGAAGAATGGACATTGGAACGGCAAAGATTTCAAAAAATGAAATGGAAAATATTCCCCACCACATGATTGACATAGTTGAACCAAACGAAGAGTTTAGCGTTGGAGAATATGTAAAACAAGCAAAGAAAATTATTGCTGAAATTTTTGAAAGGAACAAAGTTCCAATTGTTGTTGGAGGAACAGGGCTTTATGTTAAGGCTTTAACTCAAAATTATGATTTTGGTAACACAGAAAAAAATTTAGAAATTAGGGAAAAATATAAAAAAATATTAAAGGAAAAAGGAAATGAATTTTTATTTAATATATTAAATGAAAAAGACCCAGAAATTGCAAAAAAAATTCACGTCAACGATACAAAAAAAATAATTCGCGCGCTTGAAAAAATTGAAAACAAAAAAAATTCGGAAAAAGATTTAGAAATTCAAGATTGGAAATATTTAATTTTTGGTTTAAATCTGCCAAGAGAAGAGCTTTATAGGCGAATTAATTTGAGAACGGAAAAAATGTTCGAAGACGGGCTTGAGAATGAAGTTTCAAATTTAATTGAAAGCGGGGTCAGCCCAAGAGCCCAGAGTATGGAAGGAATTGGATATAAACAAGTTATCTATGCAAAGGAAAACAATTTAACACGCGAGGAGCTAATTGGGCTTGTTCAACAAAAGACAAGAAATTATGCAAAACGCCAATTGACTTTTATGAGGGGAATTGAAAATCTTATTTGGGTTGACGCCAAAGACGCGGAAAAGAAGATTTTAGAGGTGTATTATGGAAACAATTGAAACAATCGAGAAGAACTTGGAGGGAGTTTTTGCCCATCTTAGCGACGTTGCACTTTTCAATCAAGAAAAAGTTTTGAAGGCTTTTCAAAAGAACAGGGTCAGCGCGAACAGTTTTTTTGGAACAACGGGATATGGATATGATGATGTTGGACGTCAAACGCTTTCAAAGATCTATGCAGATTGCTTTGGGGCAGAAGATGCAATTGTTTCTCCAAATATAACTTGCGGAAGCCATGCGATTACAATTGTTTTGTTTGGACTCTTGCGCCCGGGCGACACAATGCTTTCCGTTACGGGTAAGCCTTATGACACCTTGGACGAAACAATTTTTGGCGAGAGCGAGGACAATGGCTCACTAAAAGATTTTAACATTTCATATGAGCAGATAGATTTTTTAGATGGGAAGTTAAATTTGGCCGAAATTGAAAGCCAAGTTTCAAAAATAAAGCCAAAAGTTGTCTACGTTCAGCGTTCAAGAGGCTATGCTAAAAGAAAAGCGCTTTTAATTTCGGACATAAAGGAAATTGTTGAAATTGTTAGAAAAACAAGCCCAAAAAGCTTTGTTGTTGTTGACAATTGCTATGGCGAATTTGTTGAAAAAATGGAGCCAACCGAAGTTGGGGCAGATGTAATTGTTGGCTCGCTAATCAAAAACCCGGGAGGAGGCCTTGCCTCAACAGGCGGATATATTGCGGGAACAAAGCGGGCAATTGACCTTATTTCTTCGCGCCTAACATCTCCGTCGCTAAAAACCGAAGTTGGCTCATATGAGCGCGGCTATCGCGAATTTTTCCAAGGCTTTTTCCTTGCGCCCCATGTTGTTAAAGAAGCTTTAAAAGGGGCCTATTTAATTGGCGAAGTTTTGGCACAAAAGGGGGCGGAAATCTTTCCAGCTTCAACGCAAATTTCTGGAGATATAATAAAGTCTATTGAGTTTAAAACAGAGGAGGAAATGGTTTCCTTCGTTCAAAAAATTCAAAAATTTTCGCCAGTTGATAGCTTTGTTACTCCGATGCCTTGGGACATGCCAGGTTACCTTGACCCAATTATAATGGCCGCAGGAACTTTTGTTTCCGGCGCATCAATCGAGCTTTCATGCGATGGCCCGGTTAAGCCGCCATATATTGCATATTTCCAAGGTGGAATTACCTATGAGCAAATAAAACTTCTTGGAATTGAACTTTTAAATGAATAGACGCAGCATTGAGGTTTTTCAATAGAATAGGCCAAGATGTTTCAGTCTTGGCTTTTAAAAAAACGGTAAAAAACTAATTAGAAAATTAACAAAAATTGTTGACAGTTTCATAAAAATAGTGTAATATAACACTTGCCTGTTATGTTTCGGGGTGTAGCGCAGTTGGTAGCGCACGTGGTTTGGGACCATGGGGCCGGGAGTTCGAGTCTCTTCACCCCGACCAAATAACATAGCAGTTGCCGCAAAAGGATTTTGTCGGACCTTTAGCTCAGTTGGTTAGAGCAACCGGCTCATAACCGGTCGGTCCTAGGTTCGAGTCCTAGAAGGTCCACCATTGCGGCTCGGTAGTTCAGTTGGTTAGAACGCCAGCCTGTCACGCTGGAGGTCGTGGGTTCGAGCCCCATCCGAGTCGCCATTATGCCTTGATAGCTCAGTCGGTAGAGCAAGGGACTGAAAATCCCTGTGTCGGTGGTTCGATTCCGCCTCAAGGCACCAATGTGCATTGAGAAGGAGAGAACCAACAAATCTCCTGAAAGGGAGGGTTCGATTCCGCCTCAAGGCACCAATGTGCATTGAGAGGAGAGAACCACAAAATCTCCTGAAAGAGAGGGTTCGATTCCGCCTCAAGGCACCAATGTGCATTGAGAGGAGAGAACAAGGGTTCGACTAATCTCAAGCATAAGCCGCAGCTAGGTTGGGTTGTAGAGTGGTCAAATACATCAGACTGTAAATCTGACGCCTCCGGCTTCGATGGTTCGAATCCATCCCCAACCACCAATAAAATTAATTGCTTTTAATTGGCAAATAAGAAAGGGCAAAACATTGCTCTTTATTTTATGCCAATTCTCAACCCAAAACGCCTTTAAATTTTCCGGATATTGATAAAAACCTTTTAAAAAACAAAGGAAAGGGCAATAAACACGAGGGCGATAATTACACAATTTCTATAATATTTTCTCATATAATTATCTTATCAGAAGAAATTTTTGATTTAAACGGGAAAACTGGCAATTTATGTCGAAATATGGCAAATAATAAACGATATTTGGAGGCGTGGCGGATTGTTATAAAAAACTTTCTTTGAAAATCAAAAACAAGAAAGATGAAAACTTTAGAAAAATTGTTGACAAAAATTCAATATAATGATAATATATGCATTGCAAGTTTGCTGGTGTGGCTCAATGGCAGAGCAGCTGATTTGTAATCAGCAGGTTGTTGGTTCGACTCCAATCACCAGCTCCAAAGAAAAAATCCTGACCGCTTTGGTTGGGATTTTTTAACATTTGACTCCAGCTTTTAACTTAAAAGAGAGAATTATATTGTTTAGCTACTTAAAGCTTGTTTAACCGAGTGGGTAAACTTTGGATTTAGATTACAAAGGCTTGTTTAATGGTTTTAAGATGTTCCATTTATTTGACTAAAAATTTAAAATATGGTAAATTATTTAAAGCGGAGGAAAACTATGGAAATTAAAGATATGAAAACTTTGAGGAAAGAACTTTCCAAGCTTGAGAATGTTGACTTGCTTTCAACGGGAAACGAGAAGGACAGAATCAAGTTCTTTAAAAAACTTTCAAAAACAATGATTAGCGCCGGGGAGTTAAATTTTTCTGATAATGCAATGTTAGAAGTTGCGCTAATTTTGAGGCACAAGGGAATTGTTAGGTCAGAGCTTTATTACAAAGCAAACAAGATTAGGCCAAGCAAAAACATTTTTGAAATTATGGATGCAAAATCTTCTGAATTTCCTGCCTTGGTATATTCAACAATTGCGTTTGGAACCGAAAGCGATGGAAAGGATTGCATGAACGCGTTTAGAGGAAAGGACAGCATGATGTCAAAATGGGTTCAGGCAAACAAGAGTTTGGATTTTGGAATTTCAATGTAAAGATAATTTTTCGACAAAATAACACCTTTTTAAACAGAAGGTGTTATTTTTTTGCATTTTTTTCCTGCTAGAATTTCTTTGGGAGGAAGAAATGCAGATCAGAAACAGAATATATAACAGCACGCTGTATGTTGTTTTAAGCGGAGAACTTGACGAACATTCCGCTCAAGCAGTTAGAACGGCCTTGGACGAGCTTTTTGACGAGGGCGGGTTTAATCAGGTTATAATTGACCTTTCGGAATTGGATTTTATGGATTCAACAGGTATTGGTGTTTTGCTTGGGAGATATAAAAAATTAAAGAGCAAGAACACGCCAATATTTATCTGCAACCCATCTTCTCATGCAGAAAAAATCTTTAAAATGACTGGGCTTTATGAAATTATGCCCAAAATTTCATAGAAGGAGAAAATATGAACGTAATCAACGAAATGACATTAAAATTTAAAGCACTTTCCGAAAACGAGGCCTTTGCAAGAAGCTGCGTTGCCGCTTTTTGCGTTCAATTAAATCCAACTCTTGACGAAATCACGGACATTAAAACCGCTGTGAGCGAGGCGGTTACTAACTGCGTTGTCCACGCCTATCCAAAAGAGGAGGGAGAGATAACGCTTAATGTTAAATTAACTCGCGACAGCGCAATCATTTCAATTTCTGACGAGGGAATTGGGATTTCAAATTTTGAAAAGGCAAGGCAGCCTTTCTTTACAACCAAGCCAAGCGAGGAGCGAAGCGGAATGGGCTTTACGGTCATGGAAAGTTTTATGGATAAAGTTTACTTGCTAAAAAACAAAACTAAGGGCGTTACGGTACTTATGGAAAAGAAATTTGGAGAGGAAGAGAAAAAGATAATGGGTGAATAATGCTAAGCCATGAAGAAACGCTTAAATTGATTAGCATGGCACAAAAAGGAGACGAGCAAGCAAAGCAAAAGCTTGTAAACGAAAATTCTCCGCTCATTAAAAGCATTATTAAAAGATTTGTTGGAAAGGGGATTGAGTATGACGACCTGTTTCAACTTGGCGCCCTTGGGTTCGTTAAGGCAATTAACAACTTTCAAACAGAATATAATGTTAAATTTTCAACATATGTTGTGCCAATGATTATCGGCGAAATAAAAAGGTTTATGCGAGATGACGGGGCAATTAAAGTTTCAAGAACAATTAAAAGCCTAAATCTTCAGATTAATAAATTCGTTGAGTCATATGTGAAGGAACACGGAGAAAAACCGTCAATTGAAACTATTGCAAAAAATTTTGACCTTCCATGCCAAGAAATTGTCTTTGCAATGGATTCGGCAAAAATGCCAATTTCTCTTTACACGCCGTTTGAAGAAGAGGAGGACAAGAGCCTTTTGGTTGTTGACAGGTTTGCTCAAAACAATCAAACAGAAGAACTCTTCGACAATATTTTTCTTAGAGACACGCTTAAAAATTTGAACGCGAGGGATAAAAAAATTATATTGCTTAGATATTTTCGAGATAAAACGCAAAGCGAAATTGCAAAAGAGCTTGGAATTTCTCAGGTTCAGGTTTCAAGGCTTGAAACAAAGATTATTGAAAGAATTAGAGAAAGAATTGCAAAATAACTAAAAAAAAGAACTTTAAGCTAAAGTTCTTTTTTTGATTCAGTTTGATTTTCGTTCTGTTCTTTTTTCTCTTCTTGATTTTCGTTTGTTTCTGTGTTTAGTTCCTCAAGAGCAATTTGTTCATAATTTAGTTTAGAAATATTGTCTGCTGAAAGCATGAATACGATGTCTGAAAGATTGTTTGAAATCATGTTTAAATAGCTTGTGATTTCCATATAGGTTGTGTTTTTCTCCATCCCAGCGCGGCTTTTAGCGGCGTTTTCAATGACGTGGGCTTTTGCAGAAAGTTTAACTTCTGAATTGAGCTTTGAAAGCTCTAAAAACCTGTCATAGCTTGATTTATCTTCCAAACGGAAGAGGCAGTCTATATCTTTTATATAAAGCTGGCAAAGTTCAAACATTTCCGTTGTGTTTGTTATAGCCCTGTTTGTAAATTTATTTAACTTGGCAGAGAAGGTAATTTTCTTGTCGGAAACTAGATTTTCAACAATTTTTTTGCAGTTGTGGTTTATTCTTTCAATGTGTTTGATTACAAAAAGAATTTTGTCCAAATCTTTTGCTGTTTGCGAATCTTCGGAGGAAATTGCAGAAACCTTTGATGAAAAGCGTGTTAGATATTCGTTGAAGTCTTGAATTCTCCTTAAAATTTTTCTAGATGGCTCTTTCTCTTCTGAAAATATGTAATCAGTAGTTCGCTTATAAATTGACCTAACTTCATTGTAAAAAACAAACAAGGATTTTGATGCTTTAACAATTGAAACTGCTGGAGCCTCATCTGTAAAGTCAGAAACTTCCAACGGATTTTTTCTTTTGCGGTTGATTGGTCTAATAATTTTACAAAGTAAAACAGAAAAGGTTTTTACAAACGGAATTAAAAGAATTGCAACAAATATTAAAGCCGCAAAATATGCAGTTATAACTTGGAAAGAAGGCTCTGCAATCCAGCCAAAGCAAACTTCAACCCAGTTTGTTAGCGACAACAGGCCAAAAATTAAACATACAACACAGGAGAAGAAAACATGGAAAATTGCTGCGCGCTTTCCGGTTAGGTTAGAGGACAGGCTTGCAATAATTGCCGTTGTTATAGAGCTTCCTAAAAGAGCGCCAAAGACAATGTAGATTGCGCTGCTTGCCGAAATTACGCCGGGAACAGTTGCCGTTCCAATTAATGAAAGGACAAGGGCTGTTGTTCCAAGCGAACTTTGAAGCAAAATTGCAAAGGCCGCGCCCAAGAAAATTAAAAGGGCAGGGTTTGTTATTTTTGAGAAGAAAGAGATGAAAGAAGGTTCTGTTAAAATAAAGCTCATCGAATCTTTCATAAGCATGAGCCCAACAAACATCAACCCAAAACCAACAAAAGCTTGAGCCATATTTTTAACCCAAGATTTTTTTGCAAAGATGTATAGAATTGCTCCAACAATTGTTATCGCACAGAAAAAATCGGTAACCCCAAAACTTTGAAATGAGATTAAATATGCCGGAACGGCGGAGGCAACGTTGACGCCAATTATAAGAGAAATTGCTTGAAAAAGGGTCAACATTCCAACGGAGGTAAAGCTTGCAACCATGACAACGCTTGCCGTTGTACTTTGGAAGACAATTGTTAGCAAAAAGCCAAAGCCAAAAGCTTTGAAACGGTTGTTTGAAAACTGGTTGATCTTTTTTCTTAATTTGTTTCCGCCAAGGGTTTCAAGCTTTGTTGAAAGAAGTTTTGTTGCAAACAAAAAAACGCCAAGGCCAGAAATTAAAATTAAAATATTACTAAGCATTTTTCTCCTCTAAAATTATTCTACCAAAAATAACTTAATAATGTAAATAGTTTTTCTGAAAAAAACTTGGGAAAAACATAAAAAAATTTGTTTTCTTTGCCTTTTTTCTTGTTAAAAAAAGGGTTTTTAAATTTAATGTCGAATTATTATATTGACGCACCAAAAATTATGTTACAAAAATTCTAATTTTGGCAAATTTACTAGATTGAGGGAAAAATTGCAGAAAAGATATTTCCAGCCCAAATTTGTTGAACAGGTTAGGGCAAAGAACGATATTGGTCAAGTTGTTTCATCATATATTCAAACGACAAAAAGGGGAAACGCAACATGGGCGCTTTGTCCTTTTCATCACGAAAAAACTCCCTCTTTTGCAGTTAACGAAGAAGAACAGTTTTTCCATTGCTTTGGCTGCGGAGAGGGCGGAGACGTTATAAAATTTGTTCAGCTAATTGAGTCAATTTCATATCCAGAAGCAATTGAAAAACTTGCAGAGCGCGCTGGGCTTGAAATTCCAAAAGATGAAAACAGCGATGAAATAATATTTGAAAAAAAGGAAAAAGACGAAGTTTTAAGGGCGTTAAAACTTGCAATGGAAATTTACCACAAAAATCTTTATCTTCCAGTTGCAAAAAAAGCTCAAGATTATGTTAAGGCAAGAAATTTCAAAAAGAGCGATTTGGAAAGATTCCACATGGGATATTCAGACGGAAGCAACATAATTTCAAACCTCTTTAAGTTTGGCGTAAGCTCAAAAACTTTGGTTAAGGCGGGAATTGCCGGAAGGCAGGGCGAAAGGCTCTATGACAAACTTTCTGGAAGGCTGATTTTCCCGGTTTTAAATTCGTTTGGAGAATGTGTTGGTTTTAGTGGAAGAATTTTAACCTCAGATGCCAACCGCGCTAAATATAAAAACACAGAACAGACAATTGTTTTTGATAAAAGCTCTTGCGTTTATGCAATTGATTTATTGAAAGAAGAAAAGAGAAGCGGAAATTTAAAGAGAATAATTTTGGTCGAAGGACAAATTGATGTTATAAAAATGCACAGCTTTGGTTTTAGATCCGCTGTGGCATCAATGGGAACAGCGTTGACCCAGCGCCACGCAACAATTTTAAAGAGATTTTGCGACGACATAACAATTTGCTATGATGGCGACACGGCGGGAGAAAAGGCAACCGCGCGCACAATTGATATATTGGAGGCGGAGGGATTTAACATTAAAGTTGCAAGGCTTCCAAAGGGAATGGACCCAGATGAGTTTTTAAAAACAAATGGGCGTGAGGCAATGGAAAAGCTTTTAGGCGGCGCGCTTTCACCTGTTGAATATAAGCTTCAACTTTTAGAAGAAAAGTTTGACCTTTCAAAGCCGGAAGGGAAGGCAAATTATTTAAAGGGCGCTTTTGCAGTTGTTTCAAAAGTTGAAACCATGAGCGAAAAGGACGTCTATTTAAAAATTATAAGCAGGGTAACAGATGTTCCAATTGACATTGTTAGAAGGGATTGTCAAAACGCCTCTACCAATGAAAAAGAACCAGCTGAAAAAAATGTTTTAATAACAAATGAGGAAGGAATTAAAAAAGCATTAAAATTTGTTTTAAAATCCATATTAAACGGGGAAACTTTTTCTAAGCTGGATTTTGATTTAAAAGACTATCTTTCAAACCCGCTTTACATTTCAATTTTAAAAAAGTTTGAAGCCCACGGCGAAAACTTTAAGGAGTTTTTGGAAGAAGGGGAAAAGGAATTTGTTGATAATCTTTCGGATTTCAACCCGCCAGGAGGAAAAGAGTCCTTTAACGAGTGTGTTTGGAAGATTGTTGAAAACAATTTAAAAACAAGGCAACAACTGCTGAACGAAAAATTCAAAGCAGCATCTTCATCGCAAGAGCGAGCAGAAATTTTGAGCGAGATCAATAAAATTATCAAGCAATTAAACGAAAGAAGAATATAGGAGAAAAAATGGAAGAAAAATTTAAACCAGAACTTAATAGATTTTTGGAAGTTGGTAGAAAAAAGGGAATGGTCAACGAGGAGGACATTTATTTCCGCCTCATAAAACATGACGCAAGCCGAGACGATATCAACGAGTTTATTGCTGAAATCGAAAAGAACGGAATTAGGGTTATCAAAGCGGCGGAAGAGGACGTTAGCAAAGAAAATTTGGATGACATAATAGTTCAAGTTAATGTTGACGACCCAGTTAAAATGTATTTAAAAGATATTGGAAAAGTTCCGCTTCTAAGCAGCGATGAAGAAATTGAGCTTGCAAAGAAGATGATGGAGGGGGACCCTGCCGCAAAGGCAAAACTTTCGGAATCCAACCTTAGGCTTGTTGTTAGCATTGCAAAAAGATATGTTTCGCGCTCTAATATGCAGTTTTTGGATTTGATTCAAGAGGGAAACATTGGCCTTTTGAAAGCGGTTGAAAAATTTGACCACACAAAGGGTTTTAGATTTTCAACTTATGCAACATGGTGGATTCGTCAATCGATAACCCGTGCAATTGCAGACCAAGCAAGAACTATTCGTGTTCCTGTTCACATGGTTGAAACAATCAACAAGTTAACCCGCGTTACAAGAACGCTAATTCAAAAACTTGGGCGAGACCCAACAACCTCTGAAATTGCAAGCGCAATGAACCTTCCAGAGGAAAGGATAATGGAAATTCAAAGAATTGCAATGGATCCAATTTCGCTTGAGACAACAATTGGAGATGAAGAGGACAGCAAAATTAGCGATTTTATTGAAGATGACAGCGCGCAATCTCCGCTTGAAGCGGCTTCCCAGTCGCTTTTAAGAGAGCAACTACTCTCGGTAATTGAAACGCTAACGCCTCGCGAACAAAAAGTTATTCGAATGAGATATGGCTTGGATAATTCTCATGCAAGAACGCTTGAAGAGGTTGGAAAAGAGTTCAATGTTACAAGGGAGCGTATCCGACAAATTGAGGCGAAAGCTCTTAGAAAACTTCGCCATCCAAATCGCTCTAAGAAGCTAACAGACTATCGAAGTTAAGCGGAACTCCTTCCGCTTTTTTATTTGACATGAAATGGAAAATAATGTATAACTTTAAAAGTAATCAGGAGAAAAAATGGATTTTAAAAATATTTTAGAGTATCAAAAGAAAGACGGCGAACTTATTAAAATTGAAAGAGAGCTTAGCTCAAACCCAAGCAGAAAAGTTTCGTCCGAGATGATTGCTGTTGTAAAGGGCGCCCAAGAAAAATCTGCAATGCTTGAAAGCAGGGCGGCGGGGCTTGAAAAGGATTTTCAGGCAATTAAAAAAGCATATTCTGACACAACAGCTCAAATTGAAAAGTTTATTTCAAAGGACCTTGAAAGCCTTTCTCAAAAAGATTTGGAAAGCGTTATTTCTGCAACCAATGCAATTTTAAACAATTTTAATGTTCTTGAAAAAAAGCTCTTTTCCGAGGCGGAAAGGTTAAACATTACATTAAATGAATTTGAAAACGCAAAAAAACAATATGGCGCGGCAAGGGCAAAGTATAACCAACATAAACAAATTTATGACAATTTGTTAAAGGAAAAAGACCCTGAAATTAAAAGAATAAAGTCGGAGCTCGAAAGTCTTGAAAAGGGAATTGAACCAAAACTTTTGGCAAAATATAAACAGCTTAGATCAGACAAACTTTTTCCGGCCTTTGTTAGGCTTGTTGACAGGTCTTGCGGAGGGTGTAGGATGGAGCTTTCTGCGGCAGAGGTTGAAAAAGTTAAATCAAACGGATATTTAGAGTGTGATAACTGCAGACGAATAATAATTTCAGATTAGGCCAATTTGGCCTTTTCTTTTTCTTTAATTGACATTAAAATTAGATAATGTTATTATTGTTAACATGAAAAACGATTTAAAACTTAAAAATTTAAAGGGAACAGTTGACTTTCTTCCAAGCCAGCAAGCTGCTAGGGATTTTATTGTTGAAACTTTAAAAAAGTCTTTTGTTAAATATGGCTATTTGCCGGTTGAAAGCGCAATTTTGTGTCCCTTTGATTTACTTTCGTCAAAATATGCCGGAGGCGCAGAAATTTTAAAAGAAGTCTATCGCCTCAAGGACCAGGGGGATAGAGACCTTGGCCTAAGATATGACCTTACCGTTCCATTTGCAAAGTTAATTGCGGCAAATCAAAACTTGCCGCTTCCTTTTAGGCGCTTTGAAATTGGAAAGGTCTTTAGAGATGGCCCGGTTAAACTTGGGCGAAACAGGGAATTTACTCAGTGCGACATAGATGTTTGTGGAATTCCTGGGCGTCTTGTTGAGGCAGAGTTTTTTCAAATGACAGAGGAGTGTTTTTCAAACCTTGGGTTGGATGTTGAAATTGTTTGGAACAACAGAAAATATCTTGCAGGAATTTTGGAGGACTGCAACGTTAAAGAAATTTCCAAAGCAATCTTGTGTTTGGACAAGTTGGAAAAAATTGGGAAGGAAGAGGTTGCTGTAGAGCTTGAAAAAGAGGGGCTTTCGACGGGCGAAATTAAGAGAATTTTTGAACTTCTTTCAAAAGACCCAAAGGAAATTTTTAAAACCGCCAAATCTCAAACGCTTAAAGATGGCTGCGAGGAAATTTTGGAACTTAGCGAGCTAATTTCAAAACTTGGGCTAAAAACCTGCAAATTCTCTTCAACACTTGCGCGAGGCCTTGAAATTTACACGGGAACAATTTGGGAAGTTTTTGATAAAACGAAGAAAATTTCTTCAAGCCTTTGCGGCGGCGGAAGATATGATGAGATAATTGGAAAATTCATCGATGACGGAAAGCAGTATCCAGCGCTTGGAATGACGTTCGGTTTGGAACCTATAAGCATTTTGGTTGGCGAAAAATTCAAAGAAGAAAGCCTTCTAGACCTTTCAATCTTTGCCTTCGACAAAAACTATTACGTTTTGGAAATTGCAAAGAAGTTTAGAGAGGCGAACATAAAAACTGTTGTAGATTTTTCATCTTCGCGCCTTAAAAAGTTTTTGGAGTCTTCAAGCAATCAAAAAATTCCTTTTGTTGCAATAATTGGAGAAGACGAAATTAAAGAAAACAAAGTTATGCTGAGAGACATGAAAAATTCAACCCAATCCGCTCTTTCAATTGAAGAGGCAATTGAGGTCATCAAAAAGGGAAGGAAATAATGGATTATAAAAAACTTGCAGAGCTTCTGTATCCAAACGCAAAAGATGTTTCATTTTGGGAGGAAAAATATCCTCAAAGGAATTTGTCAAGCGGAGCAGAGGTTGTTAGAATTGCTCCAAGCCCAACGGGCTATCTTCACATTGGAAATTTCTTTGGCGCAATGGTAGATTATGAAATTGCAAAGACAACGGGCGGCGTTTTCTATTTCAGGCTTGAGGACACAGACAAGAAAAGGGAAGTTGACGGCGCAGACTTTGTTGCCCTAAACGTTTTAAAAGAATTTGGAATTTCTCCAGATGAAGGCCTTATGCCAAATGGAACTGAGAAGGGAAACTATGGGCCATATCGCCAAAGCGAGCGCCTTGAAATTTACAAATCCTATGCAAAAAAATTAGTTTTGGAAGGGAAGGCCTTTCCTTGCTTTTGCCAAAAGGCGGCGGATGTTGGGGAGGTTTTTCAAAGAAGAGAAAAAGAACTTCAAACAGAGGCTTCGATTTCAGAAAAGGATCCTTGCCGCAATTTAACCTTTGAGGAAATTGAAGCAAAATTAAAAGAGAATAAAAAATTTGCTTTAAGGTTGAAATCAAACGGAAAAGAGGGGGACAAGGTTGTTGCATTTGACCTTTGCCGAGGCGAGATGGAACTTCCTGCAAACTGCAAGGACATTGTTCTTGTCAAGGACAACGGAATTCCGCCATATGCCTTCGCCCATGTCATCGACGACCACTTGATGAAAACAACAACTGTTGTAAGAGGAAGCGACTGGCTTTCAACTTGGCCGCAGCATCTTGAAATTTATGAGGCGCTTGGGCTTAAGGTTATAAATTATATCCACACTCCGTTAATTTCAAAACTTGGCGAAAACGGAAATAAAAGAAAAATTTCAAAAAGATATGACCCAGAAGCGGACATGCGCTTCTATGTTGAAATGGGAATTCCAAAAGTTGCGGTTTGTGAATATGTTTTAAATTTGGCAAACAGCAATTTTGAGCTTTGGCGCGCTGCAAACCCAGAGCTTGATTTTAGAGAATTTAAGTTCAGCCCGAACAAAATTGGCCTTTCCAGCCCGCTTTTTGACATGAACAAACTTTTGGACATTTCTAAAAATTATATTTCAAAATTGTCAGCAACGGAAGTTTACTCAAATGTTCTTTCTTGGGCGAAGGAATTTGACAAGGATTTTGCAAAGCTTTTAGAGGAGAGAAAGGATTTTGCCATAAGCGTTTTTAACATAGACCGCGAGGGGAAAAACCCAAGGAAGGATTTGGAAATGTTCAGCCAGGCAAAAAAAGTTTTTTCATATATGTTCTTGGACTTTTTAGGCCAAATGAAAATTGAAGATTATGAAATTGATTCAAAAGATTTTGCAAAAGCAAAAAGAGTTGTTTCGGAATATAAAAACGTTTTGGATGAGAAAGACGACAAGGAAACATGGTTTTCAAAAATAAAAACACTTGCCCAAAAACTTGGCTTTGCAACAGACAACAAGGAATTTAAGAAAAATCCAGAAAATTTCGAGGGAAATGTTGCAAATTTTTGTGAATTTATTAGGGTTGCAATTACTGGGAGAAAAAATTCTCCAGATTTATTTACAATTATTTCAATTTTAGGGCAAGAAAAAACCGTTAAAAGACTTGAAAAATTGGAAAATTTATTGTGAGAATTGATGATTTAAATTTTTATTTAAATGATGCAAAAATTCTTTCCAAATTGCTTCTTGGAAAAATTCTTTGCATAAGCGATGAAAAAAGTGTTAAAAAATTTAAGATAACAGAAACCGAATGTTATCTTGGGCCGGAAGATAGCGCAAGCCATGCCGCTCACGGAAAGACAAAGCGCGCGAAAATTATGTGGGAACGCGGCGGAACGTGCTACATCTATTTAAACTATGGAATTCACTATATGTTGAACATAGTCTCTGTGGGCGCAGCCACGATAGATGTTTAAATCATATGTATAAGGCGTAAACGAGGTTTTGTTCCTGTTTAGAGCCTGCTTTGCAGAAATCTCAATTGCCTTCATTTTTTTAATTATATCATAAAAAAAATAAATTAAGGTCAAAAACACTTGACAAAGAAAAAAATATGGTATAAAATGCAAATTGCAATTTCAAAAATGCCTCCTTAGCTCAGCGGTGGAGCACTCGGCTGTTAACCGATAGGTCGTAGGTTCGAATCCTACAGGGGGCGCCAAAACACAAACAGAGAGAAAAAGCTCTGTTTTTTTATTTTACGACCTATCGGTTAAAGTTTGCAAGGCAAACGCCTGCGATAGAGAAAAAACTGCGCTTTTGCCTAGTTTCGCAAGTGTGCGAAACGAACGGCTTTGGCGCTTGTTTTTTCTCTTATACGCGGCCAGACGAAAAATTACAAATTCTTGTAATTTTTGCCGCGACTAATAGGGTTTTAAATAGATTTTCTGTAAATATTATTTTGTTGTAAAAAAAAGAAAGAGAAATCTTAAACGGCCGTTAAAAACTGCGCTTTTGCCTAGTTTCGCAAGTGTGCGAAACGAACGGCTTTGGCGCTTGTTTTTTCTCTTATACGCGG
>CALWHN010000002.1 GCA_944380415.1 uncultured Clostridia bacterium
CAAAGCGGAAGTGAAAGCGTTTTAAAGCGAATGAACAGACACTACACGCCAGAGGAATTTTACAGCAAAGTTGAGAGGCTTAGAAAGGCTTTTGACAATCCGGCAATAACAACCGACATAATTGTTGGCTTTCCTGGCGAAACAGAACAGGAGTTTTTGGAAACTGTTTTATTTATTAAAAAAGTTGGCTTTTCCTCTCTCCACGTCTTTCCATATTCCAAAAGAGAGGGAACGGTTGCGGCAAGAATGAAAGATTTGGACGGAGAAACAAAGAAGAGAAGAGCTTTAATTTTGGAAAAGCTTAATTCAACTCTTCAAGAAAAATATATAAATCAGTCAAAGAAAATGATATTAAGCGTTTTGATTGAAGAAAAAATTGGAAAATATTATGTTGGCCACAGCGAAAATTACATAAAATGTTATATTAAATCAAAAAAATTGGAACTAAACAGCTTTGTTAATGTTAAAATAAAGAAGAAATTTGCGGACGGAGCGCTTGCAAAAATTGTTAAAAAGGAGAGGTAGAAAAAAATGGATTGTGTATTTTGTAAAATTATAAACGGAGAAATTCCGTCGGAAAAGGTCTATGAGGACGACACTTGCATTATAATAAAGGACATTGAACCGATCGCGCCTGTTCATTACCTTATGATTCCAAAAAAGCACTATGCATACATCAAAGAGGCAACGGTTAGCGACGCAATGGAGCTTTCTTTTATGCTCAACAAACTTTCTCAAATTGCAGATGAAATCGGTCTTGAAAAAGGTTTTCGTTTAATAATAAATCAAGGCGACGACGCAGGACAAACGGTTAAACACCTTCATGTTCACATTCTTGGCGGGAAAAAACTTTCCTGGGAAGCTTAAAGTTATTAAATTTAAAAAACTTTCTGTGAAAAAATTTCCCTATTGACAAAATGATTATTACAAGTATAATAAAACTTGTAAGAAGGAGCCAATTTATGCCAAAGAAACGTTACCTGTATGCCAACAAAAAAGTTTTGAAAGAGGGCAGAAATCAACAGGAAGAAGATTTTAACTATTTTTATTCTCCAAAATATGCGAAGCAAATTGGCATAAAATATGGTGAGAGCGGAAAGGCAATTGAAGTTGCTTTCAAGCAATATTTTGAAGCAATGAAACACCTTGGCCTAACAAAGCTCATTGATAAAGACAACCTTAGGAAAAAAATTGATAAGTTCATGTTCTATTATAACAATTCCTTTGGCGAAAATGGTTCTGGCGCGCTTGCAATGACAGACCTTGTGGAATTGTGTATTGAAATTAGAAAAAGCATTAAAGTTGGAGATTATGAAACCCTTTTCCACGAGTTCAACCACTTGATTTCTGCGCACGAGAGCAACGGCGACAATTGGCGCTATCAAAGAGATGAGGAAATTTTTTCAACTGGATATGACATAAAAAATGTTACTGAGGGAATTGAATATAACACGCTTTTTAATGAAGGGGTTACAGACCTTCTTGCGCTTCTTCAGTACTCATATTTAAAAAAGACAGTTGCGCTAAATTCCAGCGGCTATGAACTTGAGGTTGGCTTTTTGCATTCTCTTTATATGGTTTGTGGGAACGCGCTTTTTGAAGGATATTTTGGCGGCGGAAAATTTGGGCCTATTGCGCGCGCAATAGGTGAGCCGCAAGAAACTGACGACCTTGCGGCTGAATGTGTTTCAAATATTCAAACGGACGAAATCAGCCTTGCAATTTTGTCGGACAGAATTTCTAACCTTGCATATAGCGAGCCTCTTGAGGCAATTGCGGAGTTTAACGATATTCAATATGATTTGATTAATATCTTATATAAAAAAGTTTTTCTTGACATAACAAATAACCTTGACAAATTCAATGATTTTTCAGAAATTGAGGCAACTGTTTTTACGGCTTTTGCAAACTATGCTAAAACCCTTTATTTTGGAAGTGATAAATATTCAATTTACAACCCAACAAGAAATGATGTTTTTGAGTATTTAACTGAAACATATTTTGGAACGCTTAACAACATTGGGTTTATAATTCAAGAAAGAGAAGATGCTCCAATTTCATACCAAGAACCTAGAAACAGCTTTGAAACAATTTTTGAAAACTTTGTTAATATAAACGATTGTAGCTATGGGCTTATTGATTACAGACAAAAACCAATTGATGTTATAAGCAAGAATTATGTAATTTCAGTTTTTGAGCCAAATAAAGCGAACTATTTGAGAAAGAAAAACGGCTATGACAATGTTTCGGAAATGAAAAACGAATTTTTACATAAAAAGATTGTTGAATCTCTTGAAAATGACGCAAAAAGCGCACATTTTAGAGCTTCAACTCAAGACCAGAATTTTGGAGAAAACTATGATTATTCCTTTTGATCAAAATAAATGGGAGAGGGCGGGAGCAGCAGTTAAAGTTGACAAATATTTAAGAAAAATTGGTTGCGACCCAAAACTTCCCGTAAACCTTTCAAACATCTTAGTTAACATGGGCTTTGACCTTTTTGTTTCAGACGACCCAAATTTTTTTGCAAAATTTAGGTATAGCGAAGACGACAAATTTTTGATTGTTAACAGAAGAATTCAGAAAGACAAAGCAAAATATATTAAACTTAAAGCATATGTTATTTCAATTGTAAATCACTATCAAAGCATAGCTGAGCAGAACCTTAAAACAAGAACCAAAGAGGCGATTGAAAACGCGCGCTTTGTTTATGAAGAAACAGTTGATTTCAACGAAATTGACGAATATAGGGCGCTCCAGACGCATGAAGAGCGAAAGGCGTTTAAGAAAAAATATCTGGACGATTTGGTTGAAACCTTTTTTGAGGATCACGCGCCAGACGATTTTGTTGAACTGGACATAAACATTCCTCGCAATTACAAGGAAAAAATTATATATGACAATGACCAGGCAGAAAAAACTTTACTTTTGTTTGCAGAAGAGCTTGCTACGAGGGATTCAACACTTAAAGTAGTTAAAGGTTTGGAATTCTAACGCGAAAAATTTTTCGCGTTTTTTGTTGACAACAGGGGGTTTTTGTGGTAAATTAACTTCGTGCCGCGTTAAAGTGGTTTTTTATTAAGTTTCATTTTGAACACCATAAGAGCGAGTTTGGTTAGAGGAGGTAAAAATAATGTTTGCAGTTGTTCAAACCGGCGGAAAACAATATAAAGTTTCTGTTGGCCAAGAAATTTCTGTTGAAAAGATTGAGCGCAACGTTGGAGACAAAATTAAACTTGATGTTTTAATGATTTGTGACGGCGAAAACGTTAAAGCGGGAAATCCAATTCTTGATGGCGCTGTTTGCGAAGCAGAAGTTGTTGAGCATGGAAAAGGCGACAAGATTGTTGTTTTCAAATATAAAGCTAAGAAAAATGAACGTAAAAAACAAGGCCACAGACAGCCTTACACAAAAATTAGAATTACGGCAATAAAATAATGACGAAAATTACTATTTTTAAAAAGAATGACCTTTTTTTGGGGTTTGAATCAATTGGACACAGCGGCTATGAAAACCGCGGGAAAGACATTGTCTGTTCAGCAATTTCAACCGCCCTTCAAATTTGTGTTATAGAACTTGGCGTTTTAAAACTAAAGTTCGACTTGAAAAAAGATGAAAAGAAAGGTTATTTATACTGCAAATTGAAAGAAGATGAGGCCCAAAAAGCTCAGGTTGCCTTTAAAACATTGGAAATTGCGCTTTTGGATTTGGAAAATCAATTTGCAAAATATCTAAAATTGGAGGTTAAAGATGAAGTTAATTAATATTCAGCTTTTTGCTCATAAAAAGGGTGGCGGTTCAACTAAGAACGGAAGAGACAGCCAAGCTAAACGTCTTGGCGTTAAAGCTTCTGATGGTCAGTTTGTTCTTGCTGGTTCAATCATCGTTCGCCAAAGAGGAACAAGAGTTTATCCAGGAAGCAATGTTGGACTTGGGAAAGATCACACACTTTTTGCTCTCAAAGACGGAAAGGTTAAATTTGGGCAGAGCGGAAGCAAAAAATTTGCGTCAATCGTTGAGGAAAAATAAGCGGAAAATTCCGCTTTTTTTATTTTTATGATATAATTTCTTCATGAATTACATAGTTGATGAAAATAAAATCATTGTCAAAACAGAAAACTTTGACCCAAAGAGCATATTTGAATGTGGCCAAACTTTTTCGTTTAGAAAAATTGGGGATGTATATTTTACATTTCCAGAAGACAAACTTGCAGCAGTGTATTTAGACGGCGAAAATTATGTTGTTGAATGTTTGGCGGGAGATACAAAATTTTTTATAAATTATTTTGACTTGGAAAGAGATTATCAAAAAATTATTTTAGAAATTGAAAAAATTAATGCTAGCCAAGAGGACTTTGACAGGAAGCTAATTGAAAAATCCCTTAAATTTGGAAGGGGAATTAGAATTTTGAAACAGGAGCTTGTTGAAACAATTGTTTCGTTCATCTTCTCAGCTAACAACAACATTAAAAGGTTTACCGCCTCACTAAATCAGTTAAGACAAGATTTTGGAAATGAAATTTCGATTGAAAATGAAGCTTCTCAGAGAATAAAGGAATTAATTTCAAGTCAAAAATTTTTTAGCTTTCCCTCTTTAAAGGCGCTTTTAAAACTTGACGAGGCCTATTTTTCAAAAATTGGCGCAGGCTATCGCGCGCCATATCTTTTTGAAACGATAAAAGCTCTTCCAAACTTTTTGGCCGAAGATTTTAGCTTTATGTCAACAGATCAACTTTTAAAGGAGCTGGTAAGCCTTAAGGGAATTGGAAGGAAGGTTGCCCAGTGTGTTATGCTTTTTGGCTTTGGAAGAGTTGACTGCTTTCCCGTTGACACCTGGATTAAACAGGTTTACAATGACTTAAACAGGGGAGAAGGTGAAAAAAATGAGCAACAAATTTCAAGCCATTTATTAAAGATTTTTGGCAATTATTCCGGATATGCTCAGCAATATTTGTTCTATTATAAACGCGAATTAAAGCAACTTGTTTAATTTTTGGTTATTTTGCACAAAAAAATTTTTAGTGGTTGACAAAACCAATCAAATTTGATATTATAATAGCGGAAGCAACCCCCAATAAAAATATTGTTTCCACGAAGAGAGTGTTTTTATAATTTTTTCGCTCTCTTCTCCTTTTTTTTATTGAAAATAATTTTTTTTAAAAAGTATTCACTTTTTATAAAATATATGATATAATACCCTCAGAGGAGGGCTAGTATGGGACAAGAGATTGCTGAAATTTTTACATCGATGCCGTGGTATATCATTCTTCCGCTTTGCTTGGGCGTTTTATTCTTGTTTATTGAATGTTTTATTCCCGACTTTGGTTTTTTTGGAATTACTGGCTTAGTGTGTTTAGTTGGCGGAATTATTGCAAACGCGGTTTTAACTAAATCAATTGCCCAAACCTTGTTTTTAATTGCTTTATTTATCGTTGTTTTGTTTATACTATTTTTAATCTTTATTCGGTCTGCTAAATATGGCTTAATTAGTAAAACGCCGTTTGTAGAGACAAAAACAGCCGTTCCGATTGATTATGCAGATAAGAATAAAAATAAGTATAAAGATTTAATTGGCCAGCGTGGCGTTGCAATAACCCCGTTCACGCCGTCTGGTAAGTTTATGATTGACGATCAAGTTTATGACGGAATAACACGGGGAGAGGCTCTTGACAAAGACTGTGTTATCAAAGTTATCGATGTTGAGGGAAACAAAATTGAAATAGAAAAGGTGGAGGTGTAGAAAAATGGGAATGAACTTTTTAGGACTTTCAGGTGGAATGATTGCGCTAATCGTAGTGCTTTGTGTTCTTGCAGTAATTTGCATAGTTATATTGAGCTTGGTTCCAATTAAACAATGGTTTGTTGCGCTTGTTTCAGGTGCCCATGTTTCAATGGGAAGGCTAATTGGAATGAGGCTTAGAAGGGTTAAAGTTCCGCCAATTGTTTCAGCTTATATCCAAGCGAAAAAGGCAGGAATTGATATTGACATTGTTGACCTAGAGACTCACTACATGGCAGGAGGAGATATTGACAAAGTTATTGTTGCATTAATCTCTGCTCACAGTGCTAAGTTGCCGCTTTCTGTTGACCAGGCAAAGGCAATTGACCTCGCTGGACGTGATGTTGCAAAAGCAGTTAAAATGTGTGTTACCCCAATTGTTATTGAAACGCCATGGATCAGCGCTATTGCAAAGGACGGAATTGAGCTTAAAGTTAAAGCAAAAATAACTCTTAGAAGTAACCTTCCAAGGCTTGTTAGAGGAGCGGGAGAAGAAACAATTTTGGCTCGTGTTGGCGAAGGAATTGTTACAACAGTTGGTTCAGCGTTGACACACACGGAAGTTTTGGAAAACCCAGATATAATTTCTAAAACAGTTTTGAACAAAGGTCTTGACGTTTCAACTGCGTATGAAATTCTTTCAATTGAAATGGCGGACATTGATGTTGGACAAAACGTTGGTGCTAAACTTAACATAGATAGGGCGGAAGCAGACAAATCGATTGCTCAAGCTAAGGCAGAGGAAAGAAGGGCAATGGCAAGCGCTATCGAGCAAGAGATGAAGGCTAAAACTCAAGAAATGAAAGCAATGGTTCTTGCGGCAGAGGCTGAAGTTCCAAAAGCAATGGCAGACGCAATTAAGAGCGGAAACCTTGGAGTTATGGATTATTATAAAATTCAAAATTTAAACTCAGACACCGCAATGAGAAACTCAATTGCAGGGGTTGACAAAAAGAAACCAAGCGGAGATTAATTAAATTGAAAGTGGCCGCAAGGCCACTTTATTTAAAATGTGAGAGGAAGCAAAATTATGACCTGGCTAATTGTTGGAATTTGTGTTTTGGTTGTTGGAATTATAATTTATTATTCCATTCCTCTTTTTAAAAAATTTTTTGGAAATCGAGACGCCAGCAAAAGCGCCGAAAGGGCAACTAAACGTGCAATTAAAAAAGAAGAGAAGCGCGCTGAAAAAGAGGAAAAGAACGCTTTAAAAAAGCGCAGAGAGCAAGCGCCAACTCCAGTTGCGCAAACAGAGCAGCAGGCAAGCGAAAACTCTTTGGTAAACGAAAATGCAATTGACCTCAAAGAAGACCCAGATGAAAAGGTCAATATGGAAAACTTGAGTTATGACGGATATTTCGACTCGCCGTCAATAGCACCTGCTCAACAAAAACCTATTACAGAAACCAATCCGCTTGAGGAAAATGTTGACGACCTTTTTAACAGAATTTTTAACATTGACAAGCCAGAAAGCAAAATTAGAAATCAAACTCCAACTTTTGTTTCGGACGGAACAATTGACGGAAGAGATGAAGAGATTAGAGATTTTCTTGAAGAATTTGAAAGAATTAACAGCGGAAGCGATAAAAGTTCAATTGCCGAAGATTTTGAAAAGCTCTCGCCAGAGATGAAGGCGCTTATGATTTCAAATTTCTTAGACAGAAAAGAATAGTTGGCAGAAGATATTTACAAAGTGAATTTTGACACCATATAATTTACGCGGAAATTAAATTATATGGTGTTTTTTTATGAGCAAAAAATTTTCAGAGAAAAAAATTGACGAGGCAATTTATAAAAAAGCCGTTGGCTATGAAGCAAACGAAGTTGTTGAAGAATTTGTCTTGGACGAGAAGGGAGAATATAAATTAAATAAAAGAAAGATAACAAAAAAACACATTTCTCCCGATCTCTCAGCCGCAAAGCTTCTTTTAGAAAAAGCTGAGGCAAAAAAGGACAAATATTCAACAATGACAGACGAAGAGCTTTACCGCGAGAAGGTTAGGCTTTTGGAGCTTTTGGAAAGCTTGAAAGAATAAATTATTAGAATTGGAAGGGTTTCTTCCAATTTTTGATAATTAAAACTTATTTAGGAGGAAAAATGAAAAAAGAACAAATTAAAAAGCAAGAAATTTTTGAGGAGGATTTAGTTAGAGAAGTTTTAGAAGACTTTAAGCGCAGGCAATATGAGCGAAAAAACTTTGAAACCCAATGGGAACTAAACATGAACTTTTTGATGGGAAATCAATATTGTTGCATTGGCCCATCTGGAGAAGTTGAAGAATATGACAAACAATTCTATTGGCAGGAGAGGGAGGTTTATAACCACATTGCTCCAATTGTTGAAGCAAGGCTTGCACGTCTTTTAACTTTAAAACCGAATATGACGGTTGTTCCGGCTTCCGGCGACGAGCGCGATGTTAAAACGGCAAAGCTTTCTAAAAAAATTGTCAACGCGGTTTACAACAAGCTTTGTGTTAGTGGAGTCATATCTGAGGCAAACAACTGGAGCGAAGTTTGTGGAACAAGTTTTTACAAAGTTACTTGGAACCCAGAGAAGGGAACGCTTTTAAGAGAAGATGAAAGCGGAAAATATTTCAGCGGAGAGGTTGAGGTTACTGTTTGCCCTCCATTTGAGATTTATCCAGAAAGTTCAAGCTGCGGAGATGTTGGGAACTGCAAGTCAATTATCCACGCGAAGGCATATCACGTTGACGACATCAAGAAAAACTGGGGAGTTGAAGTTAAGGGCGAAGACATAAACGTTTTCTCTCTTGACAATGTTTCGGCAATTGGCAGCTATGGATATTTTGGAAACGTTGGAAAGGTTGTTAGCGGCGTTAGAAGCAACTATGCAATTGTTATAGAGAAATATGAAAGCCCTTCTGTTGATTTCCCTAATGGAAGGTTGATTATTGTTGCTGGCGACAAACTAGTTCACATTTCAGAACTTCCATATATCAATGGAAACGACGGCGAACGAGGTTTTCCATTTATCAAACAAACGTGTATTGACCATCCGGGCTGTTTCTGGGGCTCGTCAGTTATTGAGAGATTAATTCCAATTCAGCGCTCATTTAACACGCTTAAAAACAGAAAGCATGAGTTCATGAACAGGCTTTCAATGGGGGTTTTGACCGTTGAAGATGGCTCTGTTGACACAGATAATTTGCAAGATGATGGGCTTTCTCCTGGAAAGGTTTTGATTTACAGGCAGGGAGCAACTCCGCCAAGGTTTATGAATTTTGACAGTGTTCCAATTGACTTTACAAACGAAGAGAATATGCTTTTGAACGAGTTCACATATGTTAGCGGCGTTTCAGACCTTTTAAGAAATTCCGTTGCAAGCTATGCGAACATGTCGGGCGTTGCGCTTCAAGTTTTGGTTGAGCAAGATGAAACAAGAATTTCAATTACGGCGGAGCGAATTAGAGAAGCAATTAAGACAATGGCAAAGCAGGTTTTGAAGTTGTATCGCCAATTTGCAACCGTTCCGCGCCTTACAAAAATTGTTGGAGACAATGGCGACATTGAAGTCTTCTACTTTACAGCTTCTGACATTTCAAGCGACGACATCGTTTTTGAAACAGGAAGCGAAATTGGAGAAACTGTTGCCCAGAAGCGCAGCATGGTTTTTGACCTTTTAAATGCAGGGCTTTTGCACGATGAAAATGGAAAACTTTCAAACAGAATGAGAGTTAAAGCCTTGGATTTACTTGGTTTTGGCGTTTGGGAAAACGCCCAGGATATAAACGAGCTTCACCTTAAAAAAGCTTCGAATGAGAATTTAAAGTTCATGGATGGTGAGGAAATCGAGCCTTTGGAAGTTGACGACCACAGCATTCACATAACAGAGCACACGGCGCTTCTTCTTGGAAGTGAATTTACCAAAAAAGCTGAGAGAAATAAAAAGCTTATGGAAAATGTTTTAAAACACATTAGAAGACACAAACAAATGAGGGCGATTTCAGAATCCTTGGAAAATAACAATTAATTGGAGAAAAAATATGGAAAAAGATGAAATTATTAGGGAACAACCTTTTGAAAGCGAGCAAGCACAAGAGAGTATTGTTGATTTTGAAGAAAAAAGCGGTGCCACTACGTCGCAGCAAGAAGGCTCCCAATTTGGAAAATTTTCTTGTGCAGAAGATTTGGTTAATGCATACAACAATCTTCAAGCGGAGTTTACAAGAAAATGCCAAAAACTTAGCGAAATTCAAAAGCATATTGCCGAAAAGGAAATTGAAGAAACTTCTTTAAAAGATGAAACAAAGGAAATTTCTCCGGCTTTTATGCAAGAGGACTGGCGAAGTCGCGTTTCAGAATTTCTTCAAAAAAACGAACGCGCCAGCGAATTTTCGCGCGAAATTTCAAACGAAATTTTGAAAGACAAAGACCTTCAAACTTCGCCAAATATGCTTGAAATTGCATATGGAAGGGTTTTGGCAAAGAAATATAAAACGCCAGACCAAATTGCAAGCGAATCTTCATTTATGGAAAAATATGTTCTTTCAAATGAAGATGTCAGGCGAAAAATTTTTGGAAGCTACTTAAGCCAAATTCAAAAAGCGCCTCATGTAATTGGCGGAGAAATTAAAGGCGGAGTTAGTTTGCTTCCTAAAAGAAGTAAACCAGAAACATTAAATGACGCCAAAATTTTGGCAGAAAAATTTTTAAATAATTAATTTTTTTTAAAAAATATTATTTATTTTTTATAAATGATATTAAAAACATAAAAAAAATAAAAAAATTAATTATTTATTTATTAAAAAATAAAAAAAAGGAGATAAAAAATGGTTTCATTAACAAGCGCAAGCAACGCGCTTAAAAATGTTTATTTAGGCGTTGTTGCAAACCAATTAAACACAAATGCAAACCCTCTTCTTGGAAAGATTGAACAATCTACAAGTGATGTTTGGGGTAAGCAAATTATTAAACTTGCGCCTTTTGGAATTAACGGCGGTATTGGAGCAGGAACGGAAACAGGAACGCTTCCAATTGCAGCTGAAAACCAATATGTTCAGTTTGTTACAGACCTTAAAAACCTTTATGGAAGAATTTCAATTTCAGATAAGGCTATGAGGGCTTCTGCAAACAGCGCAGGCGCATTTGTAAATCTTTTAAATGCAGAAATGGAAGGGCTTGTAAAAGCAAGCAGCTTCAACTTTGGCCGTATGCTATATGGCGACGGCTCTGGCCTTTTGGCAACAGTTGTTTCTTTTGAAAGCTCAACAGGGGCAATCACGGTTGACAGCGTTAGAAATTTGATTGAAGGAATGGTCATTGATGTTTACAACACATCTGGAAAAGTTGCTGCTTCAAGCGGAAAGAGAATTTCCTATGTTGACAGAGCAAACAACAAATTCTATCTTGATGCAACAGCATCTGCACTAAGCTTTGCAAAGAACGATGAAATTTATGTTCAAAATTCAAAGGGCCTTGAAATTACCGGCCTTGGGGCAATTTTTGGCTCTGCTGAAAAGCTCTATGGCTTGACAAAAGCGGACTATCCTTGGCTTTCTCCATATGTTGATTCAACAACAAAAGAAATTTCTGATGAAACAATTCAGGCAGGTTTAGACAGCCTTGAAGAAAGCGGCGGACTTAGCGCAAACTTTATAACATGCTCCAGAGCAGTTAGAAAGGCATATCAAAAATATCTTTCATATTTTAGAAGGAATATTGATGTTATGGACCTTGCTGGCGGTTTTAAAGCAATTACATACAACGGAACTCCAATCTACGCAGACAGGTTTGTTAAGGACGATGAAATGTATCTTTTAAACACAGACGAATTCACATTGCATCAACTTTGCGACTGGAAGTGGCTTGAGGGAGATGACGGAAAGGTTATCAAACAAAACCCAGACGAGGCAACTTATTGCGCAACATTGGTCAAATACGCAGATTTGATTTGTAACAAACCAAATTCTCAGGGAAAAATTTCTGGAATTTCTGCAACTGTTACAAACCCATTTGCAAGCACAACAGTTTCTGATGACGGAGAATCAGCCTAATGTTATATGAAATTTTAAACGATGTTTTTTTCATTAGCGATAGAATTAAAGAAATTGATGAAAATTATAAAATCTATTTTAATTCCGAAAAAAATAAGTTTGAAATTCACAATATTGGTCAAATTGGGGACAGTTATTGTTTAACTGTCCCTTTCCAATATTTGGATTTTCGAACTATTGATTTAGTTAAAAAAACTCTTTCAATAAATGGAGAAAAATTGCTTGAAGAAATAGATTTAAATAATAAAAAAATTAGTGAAATTAATGAAAAAATAATTTTTAATAAGGCCAAAGACCAATTATTTGACGAAATTAAATATTCTAAAAATTAAAAGGAGGAAATATGACGGCAAAAGATGTTATTAAAGTTGTTTGCGTTTTTTTGCAAAAGGAAGAGCTTTTGGAACTTGAAGACCTTGGAGGAACAGAGGAGGCAACCGAATCTCAAACAAAAGAACTTGAACACATGCTTAGATGTTTAAATCTCGTTGTAAACGAAATTGCAACGGATTACATTCCGCTTTTGTTTAAAGAAACGGTTTTTCCAACGGGCGGCCAAGTTCTGCTTAGTTCGCTTACGAAAAATCCAATTGATATTTTAAGAGTTGAAGACAGGTTTGGAATTAGAGTTAACTATAAGCTTTTTCCAGACTATTTAGAAACAATTGACGGCGAAGTTAAAATTCTTTATTCTTATGAGCCGGCGGAGTCCACAGCGCTTTCGCAAGCCCTTGAAAACTTTTCACAAAAAATTGGCGAAAGGGTAATTGCATATGGCGTTGCAATGGAATATTGTTTCATATGTGGTCTTCATGACGACGCATCAATTTGGGAGAAACGCTTTAAAGATGCGCTTTTAATTGCATCTAGAAAAAAATCGGAAATTAAGCTTCCGAAACGGAGGTGGAATTGATGTTTTATCAAAATTCTTTGCTTTTAAAAAACAAATCAACATATAAGCTTTCTCTCTCAACTTTCAAAAACGGAATCAACACAGAAATTGAAGAAAACTCGCTTCCTTTTAAATATGCAAAGGTTACCTACAACTATAATTTTAAAAGAGGCGCTTTGCAAACTGGGCACGGCTTTGACGACCTTTATCTTCCAGAATCCAGCAGTGAAAACCCAGTTATGAGAAAGGTTGCCGTTAGCGGAGAATATACAAAGCTCAACCGAATTTGGCTTTTTCCATATTATAACCACATAATGAACGTTCGCGACCACATGCTTCTTCTAAGCCAGGACGACAAAGTTTTGTATGCTAGAATAATTGCGGTTAATCCATATTTTTATGATGTCAGTTACAGCGGCCAGACCTTTGAGTCCGAGCCAAACGCTGTTTACTATAACATCAATGGCGAAGATGTCATGCTTGTCACGTCTGAAACAGATGGAATGTATGTTTTCTCTCCAACACTTGAAGAAGAAATTTTGGATGAACCAAAAATTATCTCAATCTGTAGGCACTATGAAAGAGTTTTTGCAATTGAGGAAGGAAAGCGGAACAAACTTATTTTCAGCGCAAACTTGGACCCAACAAATTGGAATGTTGACATTGACGAGGCAGGATATATTGAAATTATTGACGACAGAGGAAGATTGGAAAAGGTTGTTAGTTTTAACGATTATGTTTACATATTCAAAGAATATGGAATTTCAAGGCTTTCAGCATATGGCGATCAAACTGAATTTAGCTTGTCAAGCGTCTTTGTAACAAGCGGGAAGATCTATGCCAATTCTGTTTGTGTTTGTGGAGATAGAATTATGTTCCTTGCGCGCGATGGAATATATTCTTTCAATGGTTACAGTGCAACGAAACTCACGCTAAACATTGAATCTCTTTTTGAGGAACACAACGACAACTGCTGTTCTGCCTACCACAACGGCAAATATTATTTGGGTTGCAAGCTGAAATATGACGACGGAGAAGTTATTGGCTGCGAGGGCTATTCAGACGGCTATGTCAACAACACTTTAATTGAATATGACCTTAAAACAGGCGAAATCAATCTTACGAGAGGAGTTGACCTAAAGTGGCTAATTTCAATTGAATATGACACCGTTAACAAGCTTGCCGTGCTCTTTAACGGCGAGCATAAGAAAAAAATTGGCGAGATGAATGATTCCGGAGAGGTTTTTGGAACGCCGCTAAAAAAGATTTGGACATCTTCATATTCCAACCTTGGCTATCCAGGGAAGATTAAAAAGATTGAAAAGTTTTCATTGATTTCTAAGCACGAATGTAAAATTAAAATTAAAACCGATGTTGAAAGCGAAACATTCGAAGTCAAGGGCAAGGATTCAACAACGACAATTTATCCAAATTTAAAGGGTGAAATGTTTCAATTTTCAATTGAATCTGACGGGTCAGATGCCCATGTTGCATGCCCAGAAATTTCAATTGGGATTAGCCAATGATTTCTCTTTCAAGCGTTAAAAAAATTGTTGATGAAAAAAACAAAAAAAATTTCAATGAGTTAGGAGGAATAAAAATGTATTCTTACAAGACAACCAATTCAGATTCAAATTTTGATGAGGCAAAACAAAATGTTCTAAACAAACTTCAAGAAATTGAAGATAAGTACACTATTTTAGAGTTTGTTCCAGAGGAAACAACCTCTCTTGGCCTTGAGAAACAGGAGTTCACCGCGCCAACGGAGGATGAAATTAGGCTGGAAGCTGAAAAATCTTTAAGCGCTCAAAAAGAAAATGAACGAGAGGAAATTGAAAACACCTATGAAGGCAAGTTCAACAATTTAAACAACGAAGTTGAGGACGTTGCTCTTGAAAGGGACGAGGATGTTGAAGCCGCGGCTTCAAATTTTCGCTCTTCGCTTAGAGATGCAACAAATTCAAGCATCAAACAGGGAATTTCAAGAAGTTCAATTTATGATGAGGCGGTTAAAGCAATTGAGGGCGAGCGAAATTCTTTAATTAGCGCAGCAGAAGAGGAGTTTAACAGGGAAATGAGCAGGCTTGAAAAGGAAATTGACCTTTTGCAAAGACAAAAGGACAACGCCCTAGAGGCCTTTGATATTTCCTATGCAATTAAGCTTGAAGACAAAATTGCAGACATAAACAAGGACATTGCAAACAAACAAAAAGAGGTTGAAAAATATAACGAAAATGTTGACAAGCTTGAAGCGGAAAATTTAAAAGCTCAAGAACAGGCAAACGCTCAAAGGCAACAGGAAATTGAAAAACACAACGAAGAACTTTTAAAGCAAATTGAAAAACTTGGCGAAGCAGGGGTTACCCAACAAAAACTAAGGGAAAGATATCAAGTTGTTTTAGATTTTCTTATGTCAATTCCAAAAGATGTTGCTTTAAGCGAGCTTACAAAAGACAACTATTATGAAACTCTTTTAAGCAATTACTATCCTTCTGTCTACGCTCAAATTTTGCGAAGAGACGACTAAGAGAAAAAATGTGGGAAGACATTTTAAATATAGTAATTTCTAACGGAATTTTCGCAACCCTTTTCGTTGGGCTTTTGCTCTATCTTTTAAAGGACAGCAGCAAGCGTGAGGACAAATATACAAACACAATAAATTCTTTAAATGAAAATTTAAACAGCGCCCTTGACATTGGCGAAAAGGTTGACGAGGTTAAAATGAGTGTTGAGGACATGAAGGATGAACTCGACGAAAACAACCAGGAGATTGGAAAGGTTTCGTCAATTGCAAAGGACATTGGCGGAAAGCTTGAGGAAACAACCATTTCACTAAACTCTCTTGACGAAAGCCTTAAAAATCACACAAAAATTATTAAAAAAGTTTCAGCAGATGTTAAGGTTGTTAAAAAGGACGTTAAAGAAATTAAAAAACATGTTTTTCCAAAAGAGGAGGAAACAAAATGAAAGATAGAATAAAATCTTATAGCTTTTGGGTTGGCCTTTCTGGCGCAATTGTTGCGTTTGTTTCTGCAATTGGAAAGGCGGTTGGCTTCATTCCAAACGAGGAACTAATCAGCAGCATAATCTTGGGATTTGCTGGAGTTTTAGTTGCGCTTGGAGTTGTTTCCAAGCCAAAATCGGCAGGGGAGGAAAAAACAGAAGAAACCTTGGCCGAGGAAAACGCCGAAAGCGAAACAAAAGCCGAAGAGGAAACAGGCGAAGGCCAAAGCGAAGAAACAAAAATTAATTAGAAGACGCTAAAATAGTTAAAAGAAGAGGCCAAGTGGCCTCTTTTTTTAAGCAATTGTTTCTGAAACGGTTGTTAAATTAAAACCCTGATCTTTCAACGTTTTAATTATATCTGGAAGGGCGTTTGCTGTTTCTTTGGTTGGGTGCATCAAAATTAAATCTCCGCCTGCTGCGTTTTTAACCGCGCGCGAATATATAAGTTCGCGGTCTTGGTCGCGCCAGTCAATTGTGTCGCGCGTCCACATAATTGTTGTGTATCCAAGTTCTTTGGCAACTTGAAGTGTTGTTTCGCTGTAGGAGCCGCTTGGCGGAGCAAAAAGCGTCATTTCAACATTTAAAAGCTCTTTTATTATGTCGGTTGTCTTTGAAATTTCGGTTTTGTTTATTTCAAGGCTTTTTTCCTTAAGGTCTGGGTGAGAATAGGCATGGTTTGCAATTTCGTGGCCGCCATCATAAATTTCCTTTAAAATTTCTGGATAGTCCTCGGCCCAAGAGCCGCCAATGAAGAACGTTGTTTTAACATCGTTTTCTTCAAGCGTTTCGAGCATTTTTGGAATGTATTCATTTCCCCAATAGACGTTTATCATGAGGCAGATGTTGTTGGATTCCGTGTTTCCTTGATAGATTGCCTCCTCTTGGGAAGAACTTGTAACATTTAAAATTCCGCCTGCATAGGTTAGTGCAAAAAGTCCGATTAAAACGAAGCCAATTACACAGTTTGCAAAAATATTTCTAAACAAATTTGCCTTGTTCTTTTTGCTGTTATTAAAAAACCCACATATTTTCATACATGGGTAATTTATGCTTTTTATTTCGCTAATAAAACCTATTCTTTTGAAATTTTTTCCAAATATTGTTTAACTGCCTGTGCTGCTTCTTGACTTTTAAAAGACTCTAAAATTTCTTTTGAAGCTTGGAGCTTTATTTTTTTGTCCTTTTCTTTTACAAAGTTGTAAGCAACAAGATTCAGCGGGGCAGAGCAGAACGGACAGAAATTGAAAATTTGATTTGGAACTTCAATCTTTAATTCTTTTCCGCAACTTTTACAGAAACTTTTTTTGTCAACTGTTTCAACACCAAATTTCATTGCTTTCTCCTTATTCGAAAGTATATTGCTCTGTTCTTGGCGAAGGTTTTGCTTCTGGTTGAGCTGGTTTTGAAGTTCTGTAAATTTCAGATTCTTTTGTTTTGTAGGACTTGTCAACATAGAAGTCAATTGATCTTTCAAGGTCTTCTCTCATAACCATGTTTTCAAGCATTACATCGTTTAGCTTTCTGTAAAGTTCTTCGTCAATGTATGTGTCGTGGTTAACGCCAATTGTTAAGCAAATTGCTGTTCTGTCAAATGGGTCATCTTTAATTGTGTTTGTTGTTCTAATTGAATCTTGGTGGAGATCTTGGTTTTTCTCTTCAATTTTAAGTTCGATATATCTTTGATTAATTCCATATTTATCAACTTTTTGAGAAGGAGCAATTTGAGGCATGTCCGTGTAGCCAGTTGGGCTTATTAGCGTTTGCTCACGGAATTCTGAAATTCCTCTAACTTTTGAAGATGCTGTTATAATTCTCTTTTTGGTGTAGAACCTTGAAGAACTTGTGTCAACAATGAGATGTTTTTCAACATTTGAATTGGAAAGTTTTGTCAACTTTGTTGCAATTGCGTTCGTTGTTGCAGAAATTGGAGCAGTGCTTGTAAAAAGCGAGGTCATATATTTATTTTCGTTTCCAGTAAGTTCGTTGTTGAAAATAAAATTTAGTTCAACTTTTATGTCGCCATAATATCTGTCTAAAATTCCTAAATTTTGTGCAACAAGCTTGCTTGTTTCAATTGGCCATTTTAACTTTCTGTCGTCAAGATATTTTGTTTCTGTAATTCCGTTATACATGAACAAAATTTTTCTTTTATCTGCCTTGCGCAAAACTTCGGAAAGGTCGTTTGCAAAGATTTGAGCATAGTTGGATTTTTCTTCGGTTGTTCCAGCAGGGTAGTAGAACAAATTTCCGCCAAGGAAAAATGCGCCGTCTTCCATATCGTTGATTCTCTTAATCTGATCCAAAAGAATTTCAAGCCTTGGAGGGGTTTGAGGGTTTCCATAGAACAAATTTTGAATTGGAAGAAGCTCAATTTTTCTTTGACCTTTTGGAAGAACAATTGTTCCATAAAGGCCTTTTGCCTTTCTCTCTTCGGAAAGCCTTTGACTATAG
Source organism: uncultured Clostridia bacterium (assembly GCA_944380415.1). Classification (GTDB taxonomy): domain Bacteria; phylum Bacillota; class Clostridia; order Christensenellales; family UBA1242; genus UMGS687. The sequence goes on from CALWHN010000002.1 coordinate 18,144, forward strand.
GCCTTGTTGAGGACTCGTTGAAGTTTGTCCATTTTTCCCTCCAGTTTTGTAGTAGTTATTAATTAAATCGCGAACGGCTTTTCTATTGCCTGGGTTGAAATTGTTTCTTAGCTCTTCATATTTTTCCTTAAGCCTGTTCGCCTCTTCCATTCCAAACCTCCAAAGTTCGTTTGGAATTGGCCTACAATCACAATAGACAGAGGTTTTGCTAAGGCTGCGCCTTTCTTTTTGGGTTGAACCAAGTAAATGTTCGTTCTTCTTTGTTCCAATTGTTATAAGCTTTAAATCGCTTGGAGCAGCTTCATATCTCTCTTCCAAAGCATACATTTCTTGGCCCATTGTTGCTGGAAGAATTATAACAGAGATGTCATCGTTTATTGATTTTCCAGTTTCTGGGTCAATAACACGTTTGGTTCTATATTCTGCCATCATGTCTTGGTGGACATGGCCAAAGATTGCAACGTTTGCACCTTCGGATTTTGCAAGGTTAAGGCCCTTATCAAGCTTTGTTCCATCTCCGCCTTTTAAGCTGTTTCCGTGGTCTATAAAGATTTTAACATCCTCATAGCCCTTTCTGTTGTCTGCTTTAAGCCTGATTGTTAGAAGCGTTGAAAATCTTGAATATTTTTCATAATAGGGCGTTCCAGCAAAGAAAGTTGCCAAAATATCCGTTCCAAAACTTTGGGTTCGCTTTCCGTTGTCGTGGTTTCCTGAATTTATGAAAAGCGTTTTGTTTTTAACTATTTCGTCCATGAAAATTTCATACCAAAGTTTAAGTTCGATAACAGGAGAAAGGGCGTTGTCCAGCGGGCTGGAAACGCATTCTTCCGTGTTTATTGCATTGTTTCTGTTATCTCCGTTATAACCGAGATAGATGTTTGGACAATATTTTGCAATTAGCTGGGCAACGATTGAGGGCATGAAGTGGGATGAGATTGAACCCCAGTGGTTGTCTGTTAAAACTAAAAGACTGAAGTTGTCTCTGTTAGACATGTCATAGAAAAGGTGGTTAATTTGCTTTGGGGCTTCGTTTTTAATAATTTCGTTATAGGCCTTTGCAGCGGGATATTCCGGAAGTTCATCAGCTCTGAAAATGTTGGAAGTGAACCCTTTTTTTGTTGTAATTTTGGTGTTTTTCGCACCTGAAAAATCTTCAATTGGTGGTGTTGCCATGTGTCCCTCGCTAAGCTTTTTTTCTGAAAATATGATACTATAAATTTGAGAAAAAGTCAATAGTTGTTTTGTTTTGAAGGCGGGATTTGTCGAATTTTGTAGTTTTTAAACAAAATAAAAAAATCCCAAAATAGGCTCAAATGCCGGCGTTATGGGAAAGTTTAACTGTTTTTGTTTGTTGGATATTCATAAATATTTGCCCGCTTAGTTTCAGTTTCAATGTCAACTTGGCTTTGGTCTACAACAAGCGAGAAAATTTTGTTTGAGAGTTTGCTTTGTTTTGAATGTTCTGCCTCCATAATGTGGTCTAAAAGCCCAGACGAATAGAAACTGAAATATGAATCCTTTGAAATGATAATGTGATCAACAAGGCCAACGCCAAGGACGGAGAGGGCAGAGAAGATTTTTGATGTTGCAGAGATGTCTTCTCCGGAAGGTTGGGGATTTCCGTCTGGGTGGTTGTGGGTAACAATTACAAGGCTTGCGTTGTTTTTTATTGCAAATTCTGAAATTTTTCTGATGTCAAGCGAAATTTTGTTAACTGTTCCATCTGCAATTTTGTCAACTTTAATAAGTTCACTTTTCGGCGTTAGGCTTGCCATGTAAAAATTTTCGTTTGTTTTCTTGTCTAAAAACGCTCTAAAGAAATCTATAATCTGAGCGGGATTTGAAAGAAGCTGGGTTTGCTTTGTTTTTGTCTGTTCCATGTTGTAGTGAAAAATTTTACAGATTGATTTTAGCGTTCTTGCCGCAACTGGGCCAATTCCTTTGACGCTTAAAATTCTGTCATAGTCCGCTTCTAAAACATCGCCGATTGTTCCAAACTCATCTAAAAGGTTGTGGGCGAGGGGATTTGTGTCCTTCCTTGGAATGCAAAAGGTTAAAATATATTCCAAAATTTGAATTTCGCTCAAATTTTTTAAATCGGAAGTGTAAATCAAATTTTGAAGCCTTTTTCTGTGGTTAGCGTGGATTTGGCTTTTGTTTTTCTCTTTTGTCTCCATTCTTCTTTATTATAACTTAAAGACAAAATTAAACAAAATTTTTAAAGTTTATTTTTTTAATTTGATTAAATTTAAATTTATTATATAATCAAGATATGAGAATTCTTGGAATAGACCCAGGCTATGGAATTGTTGGATTTGGAATTATTGACTATGAAAATTCAAACTACAAAGTTGTTGACTATGGCGTTATTGAAACGCCAAAGGAAGAGGATATTTCCGTTAGGCTTGCAATGATTTACGATGCAATTGGAAAGCTAACAGAAACGTTTAAGCCGGACCAAATTGCCGTTGAGGAGCTTTTCTATTTCAAAAATCAAACAACTGTTATTCCAGTTGCAGAGGCAAGGGGCGTTATTCTTCTTGCGGCCGTTCACAGCTGCGGCGAAATTTTTGAATACACTCCGCTTCAAATTAAACAGGCCCTAACGGGAAATGGGCGAGCAGAAAAAGCCCAAGTTCAGTTCATGGTTAAGGCAATTTTGGGGCTTGAAAAAATTCCAAAGCCAGATGATGCGGCAGACGCTCTTGCAGTTGCAATTTGCCATGCAAACTTTAATCAAACAATTGTTAGATAAAATAAAAGGTGTTATAATTTAGTTATGATTAATTACTTAGTTGGAGAAATTGCTTATAAAAGCGAAAATTTAATTGTTATTGAAATTGGCGGCGTTGGATATGAAATTAGCGTTTCTATGACAACGCTTGACAGCCTTCCTCCGGTTGGTTCTGTTTGCAAGGTTTACACATATCTAAACGTTAGAGAAGACGAACTTAGCCTCTTTGGTTTCTCTTCGGTTGAAGAGAAGGAAATGTTTTTAAAGCTGATTTCAGTTTCTGGAATTGGGCCAAGAGTTGCGCTTTCAATTCTTTCTGGAATTAGGCTTTCGGATTTGGCCGTTGCAATTAAAACTGGCGACACAAAACTTCTTTCAACAATTAAAGGCCTTGGGAAAAAGACGGCAGAGAGAATTGTTTTGGAGCTTAAAGACAAAATTTCTGTTGTTGGCCTCTCTCACGAGCAGTTTGAAGAGCCTTTAAACGAGAGCATGATTGACGAAGCAACAGAGGCGCTTATTTCTCTTGGAATTAACAAAAACGAAGCATATAGGCTTGCAAGAGAGAACTCAAGCATGTGTGAAACAACAGAGGAAATAATTAGAAAAGTTTTCCAAAATTTGGGATAAGAGGAAAGAGATGGATAACACAAGATTCATAACTAGCACAAAGAACATAACCGACAGCGAAATAGAAAATCGCCTTCGCCCAACAACAATGGACGAATATGTTGGGCAAGAAAAAGTTAAGGCCAATTTAGAGGTTTACATTAAAGCCGCAAGGGAAAGAAAGGAGGCGCTTGACCACGTTCTTCTATATGGCCCTCCTGGCCTTGGAAAGACAACAATTTCCCACATAATCGCAAGTGAACTTGGAAGCCAAATTAAGGTTACTTCTGGTCCTGCAATTGAACATGCAGCAGATTTAGCAGCAATTTTAACGAATTTAAATACGAACGATGTTTTGTTTATCGACGAAATCCACAGGCTTAACAAAAGCGTTGAGGAAATTTTATATCCAGCAATGGAGGATTTTGCGCTTGATTTCATCGTTGGAAAGGGCCCGTCTGCGCGAAACATGCGCCTTAAAATTAAACCGTTCACTTTAATTGGCGCAACAACCAGAGCGGGAATGATTTCAAGCCCTTTGCGAGACAGGTTTGGCGTTATTGCTCGCCTTGAGCTGTATTCGGACAAAGAGCTTGCAACAATCGTCTCTCGCTCGGCAAAAATTCTTTCAATTGAAATAGAGCCGGAGGCAACTCTTGAAATTGCAAAAAGAAGCCGTGGAACGCCAAGAATTGCAAACAGGCTTTTAAAGCGTGTTAGAGATTTTGCCCAAGTTATTGGAGAGGGAAAAATAACATATGAACTTGCAGACAAAGCACTTGGCCTTATGGAAGTTGATAAACTTGGGCTGGACCACATTGACAGGCGAATTTTGGAAACAATGATAGACAAGTTTGGCGGCGGCCCGGTTGGCCTTGAAACTTTGGCTGCGGCAACGGGAGAGGAGGCCGCAACAATTGAGGACGTTTATGAGCCATATCTAATTCAACTTGGCTACATTGCAAGGACGCCGCGAGGAAGAGTCGTTCTAGAGCCGGCGTATAATCACCTTGGAAAACCATTTCCACAACAAAATTAACTAAAAGGAGCGGTCGCGTGGATTTGCGGCAGAGCTTATGAGAGATTACACTAAAAGAGAAACATACAACTATGTTCTTCCAGAAAATTTAATTGCTCAAACTCCCTTGGAGAGGAGAGATTTTTCTAAAATGCTTGTCTTTGACGGAAAAAGGCAAAAGGTTGGCGAGGAAATTGACATTGAAAATTGCAGGCGCCACATTTCTCACAAGCATTTTTATGATATAGTGGATTACCTAAAAGCGGGCGATGTTTTAGTTATCAACAACACGCGCGTTCTTCCTGCAAGGCTTTTTGGCTTTAAAAGTGAAACTGGGGCAAAGATTGAAATTTTGCTTCAAAAAAGGCTAAAATTAAACACGTGGAAGGTAATTGCAAGGCCAACAAAGCGCCTAAAAGTTGGAACAGTTTTAATTTTTAATGAAGAACTTAGCGGAGAGATTAAAAAAATTGGCGAATATGGTGAATGTGAAATCCAATTTAAATTTGATGAAATGAAGGACGGGGTTCACGTTTCGTTTGAGGAAATTTTAGATAGAATTGGCCTTGTTCCTCTTCCTCCATACATTCATGAAAAGTTAAAGGAAAAGGAGAGATATCAAACTGTTTATTCAAAAATAAACGGCTCTAGTGCAGCGCCAACGGCAGGGCTTCATTTCACACCAGAAATTTTGAAAAAACTTTCAGATAAGGGCGTTATAATTGTTGAAATTCTTTTGCATGTTGGGCTTGGAACTTTTAGGCCGGTTAAGGAAGAGAGCATTCTAAACCATAAAATGCATAGCGAGTACATCAAAATTACAAAAGAAGCCGCAGAAGAGGTTTCAAAAGCAAAGAAAGAGGGAAGAAGGGTTTTTGCCGTTGGAACAACTTCAATGCGCGCGCTTGAGAGCATGGCAGAGAAAACAAGCGAAAACGGAAGAGAGTTCTATTGCCTTAAGAGCGGAGAGATGGAAACGGACATATTCATCTATCCACCCTATGAGTTTAAGATTGTTGATTGTTTGCTTACCAATTTCCACCTTCCAGAAAGCACGCTTTTGATGCTTATTTCTGCCTTTATTGGATTGGATAATGTTATGGAAATTTATAAAGAAGCAATTGAGAATAACTATCGTTTCTTTTCATTTGGAGATTGTTGTTTATTTGTTTAGGAGAACATATGGAAAATTTTGAATTTGTTGTTAAGCATGTTTGCAAGCAAAGCGGCGCGAGAATTGGAGAACTTAGAACGCCTCATGGCGTTATTGAAACGCCGGTTTTCATGCCGGTTGGAACGGTTGGAACAGTTAAGGGAGTTAAGCCGGAGGAACTTAAAGAACTTGGCGCGCAGATTATCCTTTCAAACACCTATCATCTTTTTCTTCGCCCGGGCGACAAAACTGTTAAAGCCGCGGGCGGGCTTCACAAGTTTATGAACTGGGACAGGCCAATTTTAACGGACAGCGGCGGCTTTCAAGTTTTTTCGCTTTCGGAGCTTAGAAAAGTTTCGGACGAGGGCGTTGCCTTTCGCTCTCATCTTAGCGGAGAGAAGTTTTTCATAACTCCAGAGAAGTGTATGGAAATTCAAAACAACTTGGGCGCGGACATCATCATGGCTTTTGATGAATGTACCAAGGCGGGGGCAAGTTATGAACAGGCAAAAAGCGCGTGTGAAAGGACAACAAAGTGGTTAAAGCGATGCTATGATGCGCAAAAAAATCAAAATCAAATGTTGTTTCCAATTATTCAAGGAAATGTTTACAAAGACCTAAGGGAAAAAAGCCTCAGCGAAGTTGCGCCATATGCAAGATGTGGAATTGCAATTGGAGGGCTTTCCGTTGGCGAGCCAAAGGAAGTTATGTATGAAATTTTGGATTTTTTAAAGCCAAAATATCCCGAAAACATGCCGCGCTATTTGATGGGCGTTGGAAGCCCAGATTGCTTCGTCGAGGCGGTTGCAAGAGGTGTTGACATGATGGACTGTGTTCTTCCAACAAGAATTGCAAGAAACGGAACGGCGCTTACAAAGAGGGGAAAGATGATTGTTAGAAATGCATGCTATAAAGAGGACTTTACGCCAATTGAAGACGATTGCGACTGCTATGCTTGCAAAAACTTCACAAAGGCATATATTCGCCACCTTATTTGTTCAGACGAAATGCTTGGGGCCCAGCTTCTTTCAATCCACAACTTAAGATTTTTAACAAGGCTTTCAGAACAGGTTAAAAAGGCAATTTGGGAGGACAGACTTTTGGACTTCAAAGAGGAATTTTTGAAAGATTTTAAATGGTAATGTCGAATTTAACCTATAATTAAAAAAAACACAGAAAAAAATTTTGATAAAAAGAAATTGTATGTTATAAATTAATAAAAGAAGGAGAAAACAATGATAACAGCTGCGCTTTTAGGATTAACTGCAACACAAATTGTCGTTCCAATTTTGGCTGTTTTGGTTGTTGTCGTTTTGGTTTTTGCATTTTCATTATAGGAGATTTATATGTACTTTTTATTGGATTCAAACCCAGATGGAATAACACAATGGATTTTACCAATTGTTCTTTTGGTTTTAGTTGTTGGAATTTTTGTTTTAAATTATTTTAGAAGCAAAAAAAGCCAAGAGTCAATGAAGAACATGGTTGACAGCCTTAAGGTTGGCGACAATGTCAAAACATACAGTGGCCTTTATGGAAAGATCATCGAAATTGTTGAAACAACGGACGGAAAGGTTGCAATTTTGGAAACTGGAAGCGAGAAAAACAAGGGAATTTTTAGCATAGACATCAATGCAATCTATGGAATAGATGAGAAAAAGCCTGTTGTTTATGATGCTGAAGGCAACATTGTTGACCCAGAGGGCGAGGCAAAAGAGGGCGAGGCTTCGGCCGAAGAAAAGCCAGCAGAACAGCAGCCAAAAGAGGAAAAGAAAAAGGGAAGAAAGAAAAGAGAAGCTGCTGCTGAACCTGTTGTTGCTGCTGAACCGGTTGAAACTGCTAAAGAGGCAGAGCCAGAGGTTGAAAAAGAGCCAGAGGCAGCGGAAACACCCGTTGCAGAAGAAAAGCCAAAAGCAAAGAAAAAATCTAAAAAACAATAAAGCCAATTAGGCTTTATTTTTTTGCAAAAATATTTTTATAAAACGCTTGTAAAATGAAAAAATAGTGATAAAATATATCCGTAACAAAGGAGAAGTTTATGGATTGGGGAGAAATTTGGAATACAATTAAAAACTTTTTTACAGACAACGTTTGGAACATAGTTGCATTTTTTGCAGCGCTAATAATTGGCCTTATTGTTATAAAACTTTTGCTAAATTTAACAAGAAAACTTTTTAGCAAAACAAGAATGGAAAAAGTTTCGCAAAAATTTTTATATAACATAATAAAATTCTGTTTATATCTTGTTTTAATCTTAATTTTGCTAAGCTTGCTTGGCGTTTCAATGACAGGCGTTTTGGCGGCGGTTAGCGCAGCAGTTTTGGCAATTGGCCTTGCCCTTCAAAACAACATTGCAAACCTTGCAAACGGAATTATAATTGTAACTTCAAAAATGTTTAAAAAGGGAGATTATATTGTTGTTGACGGCGTTGAGGGAAGCGTTGAGGAAATTAACTTTTTGTTTACAACAATTATGACGTCGGACAACAAGAAAATTACAATTCCAAATTCAACAATTATAAACAGTTCTGTTATCAACTCTGGTGCAAACGCAACGAGAAGAATTGATTTAACTTTTAGCGTTGCCTATGAAAGCGATGTTGAAAAAGTTAAAAAAATTGTTGTTGATGTTATGAAAAGCGATGGCCGCGTTCTTTTGGACCCAGCGCCATTTTGCCGCCTTAAAACTCTTGGCGCTAGCAGCATAGATTTTTTTGCAAACTGTTGGGTTGATGGCGAAGATTATTGGGATGTTTATTACTACATTATGGAAACAGTTTACAATGAGTTCAAAAAGAACAAAATTTCAATTCCATACAATCAAATTGAAGTTAGAAACAGAACGGATAAAGTTGTTCTTCCATATGACAAAGAGCCGCTTCAAAAGCGAGTTGAAAAGGTTAGGGTTGAGAAGAAACACAGAATAAACCTTGAAACAGATAGTTTATCTGACATTTTTAAACACAAGAAAAAAGAAAAGAAGAGAAAGGGCAAAGTTCAGGAAGAAAAGTCTTTAAATGAAAAAGAAGAACCTCAGCTTGAAATTTCAAAAATAAACATAGCGCCAGAAGAAAAGAAAGAGAGCGAGAAAGCTCTTGAAACAAAGCCCGAACAAAAAAAGAGAAAAAAGAAAAACGCCGAATAAGGCGTTTTTTACTTATTACTTATAGTTTGACTATTTTTTAATTTACTTCAATCAAAACTGAAACTGGGCCGTCGTTTGTTTGGGTTATTTGCATGTTTGCGCCAAAAACGCCGGAAAAGACGCGTTTAGGGCAGTTTGCTTTCAAAATTTCAACAAACTTTTCAAACAGCGGTTTTGCCTTTTCCGGCGAAAGCGCCTGGGAAAAGCTTGGCCTAAAGCCGTGGGAAGTTTGGGCATAAAGAGTGAAGTTTGGAATAATTAAAAAGCTTCCGCTGTTTGGATTGTTTATCTTTCCGTTTTGATCTTGAAAAATTCTAAGCCCCAAAAGTTTGTTTGCAGCGCTTGGAAGATGGCCTTCAAAATCGCCCTCTTTAAAGCCAACATATGCAACAATTCCTCTTTCTATTTGACAAATTTTTTCTCCGCCTATTTCAAGCTTTGCGTTAAGAACTCTTTGAACCAAAATTCTCATCTATTCTCCTAATTTTCAACATACTCTTCAAAAGTGCATTTCTTGTCTATAATTGTGTTCTCGTCGACAATGTCGATTATTCTATTTGCAACTGTTTCAACAATCTCCTGGTCGTGAGAGGCAAAAATCATTACGCCTTTGAAGTTTATCATTCCTTTGTTGAGCGAGGTTATGCTTTCAAGGTCCAAGTGGTTTGTTGGTTCGTCTAAAAGAAGAACATTTCCGCCTTCAAGCATCATCTTTGCCATCATGCATCTAACTTTTTCTCCTCCTGAAAGAACGTTTGCCTCTTTTAAAGCCTCTTCGCCAGAGAAGAGCATTCTTCCAAGCCAGCTTCGAATGTAAGTTTCCGTTTGGTCTTTTGAAAACTGCCTAAGCCAGTCGACAAGAGAAAGCTTGCATCCTTCAAAAAAGCTTCTGTTATCTTGGGGAAGATAGGTTGGTTTTATTGTCTTTCCCCAATTTACGCTTCCAGAATCTGGCTGTTCAATTCCCATTAATATGTTGAAGAGCGTTGTAACAGCAAGGCCATTTGAACAAAGAATTGCAACTTTGTCGTCCCGGCCAAGCGTGAAGGAAAGGTTGTTGAACATTCCCTTTTTCGTCAAGTTTTTAACATTTAAAATTTCCTTTCCAATTTCTTGGGTATATTCAAAATTGATGTAAGGATATTTTCTTGAAGATGGTTTAAAGTCGTCAATAGTAAGTTTTTCAAGCTCCTTCTTTCTTGAAGTTGCCTGTTTGGACTTTGAGGCATTTGCTGCAAATCGTGCAATGAATTCCTTAAGTTCCTTTGCCCGTTGTTCCGCTTTTTTGTTCTGTTCCTTTGCCTGTCTTGCCATAAGCTGGCTTGTTTCATACCAGAAATCGTAGTTTCCAAGATACATGTTGATTTCGCCAAAGTCAACGTCGCAAGTGTGGGTGCAAACTTTGTTTAAAAAGTGGCGGTTGTGGGAGACGATTATGACGATGTTTTCAAAATTTAAAAGATAGTTTTCAAGCCACCTTGTTGTTTTAAAATCCAAATTGTTCGTAGGCTCGTCCAAAATTAAAATGTCTGGGTTTAGAAAGAGCGATTGGGCAAGCAAAACTTTGACCTTTTGTTTTGGGTCAATTTCTTTCATCAAAACGTCAAAAAGGTCCTCTGAAATTCCAATTCCAGACAGGAGGGTTTTTGCTTCGCTTTCCGCTTCCCAGCCGCCAAGTTCTGCAAACTCTGTTTCAAGCTCTGCCGCCTTCATTCCGTCTTCTTCGTTAAAATCTGGCTTTGCATAAAGTTCGTCCTTTAATCGTTGAACTTCCATAAGGCGCCTGTGGCCCAAAAGAACTGTTTCAAGAACCGTTTTGTCGTCATATTTATTCTGATTTTGTTCCAAAACGGACATTCTTTCGCTTGGGTCAATTAAAACTTCGCCCTTGTTTGGTTCAATTTCTCCCGTTAAAATCTTTAAAAAGGTTGACTTGCCTGCGCCGTTTGCGCCAATTATTCCATAGCAGTTTCCCTTTGAAAACTTTAAATTAACGTCCTTAAACAAGACCCTTCCGCCAAATTGAAGCGTTACGTTAACAACTTGAATCATATTTTCTCCGTGTAAAAATTTAAGTTTTTATAAGTATAACATATCCTTTTTTTATAATCAACTTTAAATTGGGCAAAAATTATTTTTTATTTTTCTGCTATTGTGTTAAAATTAGACTATTAGGAGGGGCATTTTAACGTGGAGAAAGATTTTGAAATTCAAAGCGAGCAAACTTTTGAAGGGGAAATTGACCCAAAAAAATATTTTGACGAAATTGAAAAATTGGCAAACGACATGATGACGGAAATTGACTATTCAACCCGTCTTAGAAGCGACATAAGAGAGGAAGCATATATAATTTTGGATGCAATTGTAAACGCGTGCGAAATTCAAAACTTGAAAATTCTAAATGGGCTTGTCGTTGGCTTTGACTATGTTGCTTCCAACATAAAAGCAATTAAATTTTTATATAAGGAAATGAAGAACGTTCTTGTGGATTTCTATGAGGAGCTTCAATCCTAAGGGCGCCGCAGCGTCCTTTTTATTTGAGGAAGATATGGACACAAAATTTAGTTTAGATGAAATTGAAAAAACATTTGTTAAATTTGGAAAAGAAAAGCTTGTTGAAGGCGTGGTAATTGCAATTCGTCCAGATGGGCTTGTTTTCAACCTTGGCGGGAAAGCAGACGCCTTTATTCCAGTTGGAGAAGTTGAAAATTTTAACGACAGAAAAATTGGAGACAGGTTTAGCGTTGTTACAACTGGGGGAAAGAGCGAAGAGGGAATGGTTTTATGTTCTCAAACACGCGCGGCAAAAATTGAACTTGAAAGCCAAAATGCAAGGGCAATCAAGCTTGGGGGAACGTTTCAGGTTGTGATTTCAAAGCTCTTTGAAAGCGGCGCTCTTGGCGGAAAGATGGGAGATTTTGAAATTTTCATTCCAGAAGACGAAGTTTCTTCAAGAAATAAAAACCCAAGAAGCTTTTTAAACAAAAAAGTTGAAGCAATTGCAACTTCAATCAATTTGGAAGAAAAGAGGATTGTTGGTTCAATTAAGATTTTAGACGATAAAATTCGCGCTGCAAACGAAGAGGTTTTTTGGAGAACAAACTTCATCAACAAAGTTGTTGACGGAACGGTTAAGCGTTTTGTTCCATATGGCGCGTTTGTTGACGTTGGAGGAGTTAGCTGTCTTCTCCACATTTCCAACATATCTTACAATAAAATCAACTCTCCAGCAGATGTTTTGGAAATTGGGAAAACATATAAATTTAGAATTTTGCAGATGGACAGAGATTCCAAAAAGGTTTCGCTTGGATATAAACAACTCCACAAAAAATGATTGAAGGAGAAAGCATGTAAAATAAAAAAATCCTGAAAAGTTCAGGAAGGGATTGGAGCTAACGGCGAGACTCGAACTCGCGACCTATTGATTACGAATCAATTGCTCTACCGCCTGAGCTACGTTAGCAAGCTTAGAATAATATATCACAAAAAAAATTTTTGTCAAACAAAACAGGAGAGATATTATGCCAATTAATATTGCAATTGACGGAACGGCTGGAAGCGGGAAGGGAACGCTTGCCAAGCAGCTTGCAAAAAAACTTGGGTTTGGCTGTTTGGACACGGGCGCAATTTATCGAAGCGTTGCATATTACATGGTTGAAAATGGCGTTGACCTTTCTAAAGGCGAAAACATTGCAAAGGCAGTTAAAAAAATTAACTTCAAAGTCGTCTTTGAAGCTGACGAAAACGGAAACAAAGTTCAAAAGAACATTTTAGATGGAACAGATTTGGGCGAAAAAATTAGGACGGAGGAGATTAGCCTTGCCTCTTCAATTGTTTCCCAAGTTAAGGAAGTTAGAGAATTTGCAACAAAAATTCAACACGAAATTGCAGGCAGCTTTGATGTTGTTGTTGAAGGACGAGATATTGGAACGGTTGTCCTTCCAAATGCAAACTACAAATTTTTCCTAACAGCTTCGCCAGAGGTTAGGGCAAGGCGAAGGCTTAAACAGTTGAATCTTCCAGAAGAAAATTATGAAAGCATCCTTGAAGAAATTGTTGAAAGAGATAGGAGAGACATGACAAGAGCCCTCTCTCCGCTTAAAGCTGCAGAAGACGCTGTTTATATCGACAACTCAAATCAATTGCCAGAGGAAACCTTAAGGGAAATGTTGTCTTACATTAAATAGCCGCCATCAACAACAATTGTTTGGCCAGTTATATATTTTTGTGTTGCCAAAAAAAGAATTGTTTCGGCAACTTCCCTCGGGGTTCCAAAGCGGCCAAGAGATGTTTCAGATGAGAACATCTCTTTTTCTTCTTGCGAAAGGTTTTTGTTCATTTCTGTTTCAATTGCTCCTGGGGCAACGCAGTTGACCAATATGTTGGAGGGTCCAAGCTCTTTAGAGAGAGCAGAGCAAAGGCCAATTACGCCCGCTTTAGAGGCAGAATAAAGGCTTTCTAACGCCGCGCCGCTGACACCCCAAATTGAAGAGACGGCAACAATGTTCCCTTCCTTGTTTGAAAGCATCGACGGAACGGTTGCCTTTGTTATGTTGTAAACCCCTTTTAAATTTGTTCCAATAACCCTGTCAAAATCGTCATCGCTTGTGTCTATAAAAAGTTTTGGTTGAGAAATTCCGGCGTTTGCAACAAGAACATCAATCTTTCCAAAAATTGAAAGAGCAAAGTTAATCATTTTTTCGCAATCCTCAAAATTTGTAACATCGCATTTGTAGGCTTCGCAAATGAGGCTTGGGAATTTTTCTTTAATTTCTTGCCTTAGGGCAAAGGCCTCTCTTTCTGAGGTTTTGTAATTTATTAAAACATTGAACCCATTTTCTGCAAAAACTCTTGCACACTCTGCGCCAATTCCCTTGGATGCGCCCGTTATAATTACACTTTTCATAAGGCCAATATATCACAAATTGCGCTAATTTCAAATTTATTTAACCAAAATTACATCTCCGTTTATCCATGCATTAAAGTAAGATTGAAGGCTGACATTTGAAGTTTTTTCAAAGGAGGCAATCAAGTGGCTTGGCGTTACGTTTTGAAACTTATATTCCTCAAAGTAGTTCTGCAAACATTTGATAAAGGTCTTTTCGCCCAAAATTTCTCTTAGAGAGTCGAACAAAAGAAGTCCTTTAACATAGGCAATGTAAACATATTCCTGCTCGCTGCTATATTCATCAAGCGGCCTGTTCATTGAAGTGTCAACTTCTCCATAAACATTTTGATAGAGCGTTACAAAGAGCGAAAAAGATGAGTATGCGTTGGAAATGAGCTTGTCGAAAGAAATGTCATATTCCTCATGTTGCTCAAAGAAGAGAGCAGTTGAATATTCCGTTAACCCTTCGTCCAGCCAGCCATAGTCAAACGCGCTGCTTCCAACGAGGTTATACCACCACTGGTGTGCAATTTCATGAACAATGACTTGGTTGTATGAAACTCTGTCGGTAACATCGTTTGAAATGTAGACAAGATTTGGAAACTCCATTCCGCCGTGAACAAAGTTCGCCTCAACAACGTTTAGCGTTGGATATGGATAATCTCCAATTGTGTCGTTGAAGAAGGAAAGGGCCTTTGCAGAAATTTCAAGCGACTGGTTGGGGTCTGTGTCGGAAAAATAAAAATAATTGACTTCCGTTTTACCAACGGTTTTCGAAATTAAAGTAAATTCACTAGAGAGAACAATTGCAAAATCCCTAACGGAGTTTGCGCTATATTGGTATGTTGAACTGTTTTCGCCTTGTGTTTGGCCGGTTTGCTTTCCCGTTGAGGCAACAACAAAATTGCTTGGGCAAGTTAAGGTTACATTGTAGTTTGCCATGTCTGAAAAGAAGGGGTCTCCGTTGTAATGATATAACTCTTTAACAAAGTCTCCCTCTTGATAGACGCAGGCAATTGGATAGAAATTTGCAAGGTTGACCGTGTTTTCGCCGTAGCCAAAACGGTGATTTATGTTTGGAAGAACAACTTCGAAATTGATTTCAATTTCTCTTCTTTCGTCTGGATAGAGCGGTGTTTTAAAGATTATATATAGAATGTTATCATCCTCGCCGCCAATAAAATATCCATCATTTTGCATAGCACTTGTTTTTGTAAATTCAGCAATTTCACTATATGTTGGTTGTGCTACGCCAATGCTATTACAACATGTTGCGGTGTTCTGCAAAACAGAGACGCCATTTATAGTAATGTAGCCATAACTTTTTCCGTTTGGATAGGCTTTGTGTTGATTTGCCAGGCTAACGGGAGGGGAAATTGATTCTTCTCTAAAAGCATTTGGATATAGATTTAAACACACGAAGTTTAAAGTTGTGTCCGTGTTGTTTTTATAGGAGAGAACTTCGCTGCATAAAAGCGTTTTATTCTCATCGTTATATTCAATTTCAATTTCATAGTTGTTGTAATTTTCGTTGTAAAGCCCAGAATTTGAGCAGCCAACGAAGATTACAACAACAAGCGCAATGATGCTTATGGCGCAGAGCGCCATTAGAGATTTTGCTAAAATTTTTTTAAATTTCATATCGTCACCTAAAACCATGTATATGCTCGGTTCTATTTTCTTATTTCAACAGTTTATTTTTATTTGAAAATTTTTTAGTTTTAGATATAATAATTTTGTGAGAATAGATATTTTAACCCTGTTTCCAAAGATGTTTGCGCCGCTTTTTGAAAGTATAGTTGGGCGCGCTGTTTCAAGCGGAAAAATTGAAATTAACATTATTGACATAAGGGAGTTTTCAAAGGACAAACACAAAAAGTGTGACGATGCGCCGTTTGGTGGCGGAGCGGGAATGGTTATGATGGCCCAGCCAATTTATGATGCAATAAAAAGCGTTTTAAAAGAAGATTCAAAGCTAATCTATCTTTCTCCAAAAGGAAGCATATTTAGCCAAAGCCAAGCGGTTGAGCTTTCAAAGGAGGATCATTTAATTTTGCTTTGTGGCCACTATGAGGGAATTGACGAAAGGATTATTGAAATTTTCAACCCAATTCAAATTTCAATTGGAGATTATGTTTTAACCGGCGGAGAGCTTCCGGCAATGGTTGTTGTTGACGCTGTTTCAAGGTATGTAAGCGGCGTGATTTCAAAGGATTCTCTTGAAGAAGAAAGCCACACAAGCGGGCTTTTGGAATATCCTCAATACACAAGGCCAAACGTGTTTATGGGGCTTGAAGTTCCGCCTGTTTTGCTAAGCGGAAATCACGAGGAGATCCGGAAGTTTAGAAGGCAAGCAGCCTAAAAAAAAAATAAAAAGCGAAGGGAGGACATGTTTGAAAAATGGAAAAAATAAACTGGTTTCCCGGCCACATGAAAAAAGCGCTTGACATGATGAGAAGCGAGGTTTCTAAGGTTGATGTTTTAATTTATGTTTTGGACGGGCGGGCTCCTCTTGCTTGCCTTAATCCAGAGTTTGTCAAGATTATAAACGAAAAGCCAATTTTGTTTGTTTTAAATAAAATTGATATGTCCGATGAAGAAAAGCTTTCGGAGGTTGAAAAATCTCTTTTGGGCGAAAACAGGAAGGTTATAAGGCTTAACAGCACGGCTTCCGGCGCTCAGAAAAAGGTTTTGGAGAAGTTAAAACAGCTTTGCCTTCCGCTTCTTGAAAGGTTTAAGAAAAAGGGAGTTTCGGGCTTTATTCGAGCAATGGTTATTGGCGTTCCAAACTGCGGGAAAAGCACGCTTGTCAACAACCTTTGCGGGGCATACAAGGCTCAAACTGGGAACAAGCCGGGGGTTACAAAAACAAAACAGTGGGTTAAACTTCCAGGGAATTTTGAGCTTTTGGATACGCCGGGAACGCTTTGGCCAAACCTGTCCGACCAAAAAGCGGGAATGTTTTTGGCCTTTATTGGAAGCATTAAGGACGAAGTTGTTGCCGTTGAAGAGCTTTCGCTTATGCTTATTGAAAGGCTTGTTTCTGACTATCCAAAATTTTTTGAAGAGAGGTTTGGAAAGGCAAGTGGAACTGGGCTTGAGATTTTGGAGTTTATAGCAGCTAGCAGAAAATTTCTTTTAAAGGGAAATGAAATTGATTACACAAGGGCGGCTCGCGCTGTTTTAGACGATTTTAGAAAGGGTCGAATTGGGAAAATAACTTTGATTTAAAGAGAGAAAAATGAACACAAAAATTTTGGGAACAACAGGGGAAGAAGTTGCCACAAACTATTTAAAGAAAAGCGGATATAAAATTTTGGCAAGAAACTATTCAAACCAAATTGGCGAAATTGATATAATTGCAAAGGAAAAGGGTACGATTGTTTTTGTTGAAGTTAAAGCGCGATCCTCGCTTGCATTCGGTTTTCCGCGCGAAGCTGTTGGAAGCGTTAAGCAAGAGCGAATTAGGAAAATTGCAACCTCATATTTAAAGGAAACAAAGAATATTGGGCTTCCATGCCGCTTTGATGTTGTTGAAATTTTGGGCGAAAAATTAACCCACATTAAGAACGCTTTTTAAAGCAGAAGAAATCCCAGGCCAAAACAGATTACAAAGGTTAAAATGGCGTGGGAAGTTTTTTGAATGAAATAGAATTTTTTTGAAACATCAAAGTTTTTTAAAAACGCAAATGCTTGAAAGGAAATTGCAAGGCCACCAAACGAAATTAAAAGAGAGCAGAGCGCGGTTTTAATGGCAAGGCTTGCCGTAGAAGCTGAAATTAAAAGGCAGCCGTTTGTCATTTCAAAAAGACCAATTATAATTCCATTTGAAAGGGCGCTTTCAATTCCAAAATTTTCTAAAAGCCCAGTTAGCGGAGAGAAAATTCCAATGCTCAAAAGAACTTCGCCAATTATAAAGAAAATTGTTATATAGCCGCCAATTAAAAGGCAGGAAGAAATTGAACTCATCATTGTTTCCGTTAAAAAATCTTCCGTTTCAACCTTTGTTTGAAACTTTTTCCCAGTGGCCGTTTCTCTTGGCGAATAATTTCGGTATAGAAGGCCGTTTATTATCGCGGCAAAAATGTGGGAAATTAAAATTATGTAGCCCGCTTCCTTTGAAAGAAGCATTCCAACCCCAACTGTTCCAACTATAAACATTGGTCCAGAGTTTGAAGTGAAAGAAACAATTCTGTGGGCCTCTGCGCGCGAAATATAGTTTCCAGAATATAAATCTGCTGTCAACTTTGCGCCAAGCGGATAGCCGGAGAGAATGCTCATCAAAAAAACATAGGAAGAAATTCCCGGGGCATGATAAAATTTTTTTGTCATTGGAGAGAAGAGGCGAGAGGCCTCTTTAACATAACCAGTTTCAACCAAAAGCTTTGTGAAGATCATAAACGGAAAGAGGGCGGGGAGAATTTGAGTTCCCCAAATTAAAATTCCCTTTAGTGCAACGGAAATATACTTCTCGGGCGAACTTACAATTGCAATTATCAAAACAACCAAAAAAACTGCAAAAAACAATTTTGTGCTGAGTTTAATTTTTGCAAGTTTGCTGAAAAACAAGCGCGCTTTGTTTGACAAATTGGCTTTATTCATTTAAAATAATTTACGAAACTTTTGCTTATTATATGAACAGGAGAAAAAATGTTTAGTGAGAAACAGATTCTAAAGCTTGCAAAGCAGCGCCAAAAATCAATTGTCTTTCCAGAGGCAAGTTTTTCAAATGTTGTTATGGAAGCGGCAATGGACCTAAACAAGAAAAAAATTGTTAAGGTAATTTTGCTTGGCGATGAAAGTGCGCTTGTTTTAAGATATAAAGAAAAAATTAAGGGAATGACAATTATAAACCCAAAAACTTCAGATGTTTATGAAGACCTTGTCAACCTTCTCTATGAGAAAAGAAAGGAAAAGGGGTTAAAGCTTGAAGAGGCGAAAAAGCTTGCGCTGGACCCAATTTATTTTGGAACGCTCTTAGTTGAAGCGGGTTTTGCAGACGGAATGGTTGCGGGCGCAGCAACAACAAGCGCCGACGTAATTAGGCCCGCGCTTCAAATCATTAAATCAAAAGCTAGCGATGAAATAGTTTCTTCGTTTATGATTTTCTATGGAAAGGGCGAAATTTTTAAGGAGAATGGGCCAATTTTTGGCGCAGACATAAGCTTGAATGTAAACCCTTCTTCAGAGCAGCTTGCTCAAATTGCAAAACAAACGGCAGAGAGCTATAAAACTTTTGTAAAAGATGAGCCAAAAATTGCAATGCTTTCCTATTCAACCTTTGGTTCCGGAAAGGGAGAGCAGACGGAAAAAGTTAAAACGGCAACGGCAATTTTAAAACAGAAGACAAAGTTTTTAGTGGATGGAGAAATTCAGCTTGACGCTGCAATTTGCCCAAGAGTTTCCAAAATTAAAGTCCAATCTTCAAATATTCTTGGAAGGGCAAACGTCTTGATCTTTCCAGATTTAAACAGCGGAAACATCTGTTACAAAGCAATTCAATATTTTGGCCGCGTAAAAACAATTGGGCCAATTTTACAAAATTTAAACAAGCCAGTTAACGACCTTTCGCGCGGGGCAACAAAGAAAGATGTTGTTCTTGTTGCGGCAATAACTGCGCTTCAGGCATAGAGAAATGTATTTTGAAAGAGCAAAGGAAAAGTTTGAAAAATTAAGGGAGAAAAATTCCGTTAAAATTTTGGCAATTGAAAGTTCGTGCGACGAAACAAGCATTTCAATTGTTGAAAATGGGCGGAAAATTCTTTCAAACATTGTTGCATCACAAATTGAAATTCACAAGCGCTTTGGCGGTGTTGTTCCAGAAATCGCTTCAAGAAACCACGTTAGTGCAATTTCAAACGTCTATAAAGAGGCGCTAAAAAAGGCGAACCTTTCTGAAAAGGACATAGATGCAATTGCCGTAACCTATGGCGCGGGCCTTGTTGGCGCGCTTTTGGTTGGGGTTAATTTTGCAAAGGCGCTTGCCTTTTCGCTGGATTTGCCGCTTATTGCTGTTAGCCACATAATGGGCCACATTGCGGCCAATTATTTGACCTATCAGGAGCTTGTTCCGCCGTTTATGTGTTTGATGGTTAGCGGGGGGCACACTGCAATTTTGAAAGTAAATTCCTATAACGACCACGAGCTTGTTGGAACAACCGTTGATGACGCGGCGGGAGAGGCTTTTGACAAAGTTGCTCGTGTTTTGGGGCTTGGTTATCCCGGCGGGCCAAGCGTTGATAAATTTGCAAAAGAGGGCAAGGACAACATTAAATTTGTTTCCCACACGCCAATGCAAAACAGCTTCAATTTTAGTTTCAGCGGCCTTAAAACTGCTGTGATAAACTATGTTAACAACCAAAAGCAAAGGGGAAGGGAAATAAGCGTTCCAGACGTTTGCGCAAGTTTTCAAAGCCAGGCAGCAACGGAACTTGTTTCAAAGGCAATTGGCGCAACAAAAAAGTTTGGAGAAAAAAAACTTGTTGTTGCCGGCGGAGTTTCTGCAAATTCATTTCTCAAAGAAATGCTTTCAAAAAGTTGCAACGAAAACGGAATTTCGCTTTACATGCCAAACCTTTCGCTTTGCACGGACAACGCAGCAATGATTGCAAGTGCAGCATATTTCATGCTTAAAGACGGCCTTGGGCTCAGCGACCTTTCACTGACGGCAAAGGCAACAATTCCGCTTTAATTTGGGAATTAAAAAGATAAGTTTTGGAGAAGATATAGATTATGGAAAGTCTATATCTTCTTTTCGTTTTATTTTTCACAGTTCTTCTCGTCTTTCCTTTTACATTCACGCTTAAATTTGCGTATGATGTCAAAAATAACTGTGGCGCAGTTTCACTTGGCCTTTTTTTTAATTTCTTTGTTGCAAAGCTTAAGAGAAAGGGGACGGAAATTCTTTTAATAACGCAAAAGAGGAACACGAACGTCAACCTTGAAGTTGGAGAAAAACAACTTAAATTTGTTAAACACTTTAAGGAAGAAATTCAAAACAAGGTTAAGATAAGAAAAGTTAATGTCTATTCAAAACTTGGCTCGGAAAATCCTTTTGTTGCGTCAATGTTTTCCTCAACCTTTTCAATTGCCGTTTCAATTTTTTTAAGTAGGCTTAAAATCAAACAGCCAACTGGAAGCTTTGTTTACAGGCCAACAACAATTTTTTCAGAGGGTTTTTGCGCGGCGGCGGTAACGGCAAAAGTTGCCGTTTCGCTCTTTGATGTTTTGTTTAGTTTTATCATGGCAGTTTTAAAGACGAGAAAGGATAGAAAACAAGAGGAAAGTTTTAAAAATGTATAAATAAAAATTGGTCATCATGGACAAAATACAATTTGAGGTGAATCATGAAAGAATATGAAAAAACAAGTTCGTTAGATAACATAATTGAAAAGACGCTTTCATCGCTTAAAACAATTGGAGAATGTGAGACAATTTTTGGCAAGCCAACAAGGCTTTTTGATGGAACGGAGGTCATTCCGGTTTCAAAAGTCACAATTGGATTTGTTGTTGGAGGAGGAGAATATTCCGACCTTTCAACAAGGCGCGTTGCAACCCACTATCCAATGGCAGGTGGAAGCGGCGGCGCGGCGGTTCTTTCCCCAGTTGGCTTCTTGGTTTCAACGGAAAGCGAAGTTAAATATATAAGCACAGAAAATGAGACAAACTATCAAAAAATTTTAGAATTGCTTGCAAAAGCCTCAACAAAAGTTGCAAAATACATGGCAAAAAAGGAGGAAAAGAGAAGTGAGAACAAAGCAAAAAGTTAGATTTTTAATAATTGCGCTTTTAATTTTTATCATGGTTTCCTCTTACATAACAACAACGGTGATAGCAAAAAAATATATGCAAGTTAGCGCCGAAAAGGCGGAAGGTGCAGTTGTTTTAGATGCGACGACAACAACAACTTCATATGCAAGCGGAATGGTTGTTATCGAGGCCGAGAGCGGAAGAATTCTATATCAAAAAAACTGCAATGAGCGCCTTGCAATGGCTTCCACAACAAAAATTATGACGGCGCTTTTGGCGCTTGAAAGTGGGCTTGATTTAGACGAGGAATTTACTGTTGACGAGCGCAGCGTTGGAATTGAAGGAACAAGCCTCTACCTTAGAAAAGGAGAGAAGAAAACGCTTAAAGAGCTTTTATATGGGCTTATGCTCCCTTCCGGGAATGACGCAGCTGTTGCAATTGCTTGCCGCGTTAGTGGAAGCGAGGAAGAGTTTGTTAAGCTTATGAATCAAAAGGCAAGTGAACTTGGCCTTAAAAACACGTCCTTTGCAAACTCTCATGGCCTGGACAGCGAAGGACATTACACAAGCGCATATGACCTAGCAATGATAACAGCAGAAGCAATGAAAAACCCAACCTTTTGTGATATTGTCAAAACAAAGAATGTGACGGTTAGTGGAAACGAGGAGGTTTCTGGAAAGGCGCTTAAAAACAAGAACAAACTTCTTTGGAGCATGGAAGGTTGTGACGGCGTTAAAACTGGCTTTACCGACAATGCAAAGCGCTGTTTTGTTTGCAGCGCGAAGCGCGATGGAATGAGGCTTATTTGCGTTGTTTTGAACTGTGGACCAATGTTTGAAGAGGCAGAAAGGCTTTTGAACATGGGCTTTGACAATTTTAAGAAATACACGCTTCTAAGTTCCTATCAGCCAAATGAAACAGTTCCGGTTAAAGACGGGGTAAGCGAAACAGTTAAAACGCTTACTAGAAGACATTTTTCAATTCCCCTAACAGTTGAGGAGCGCTCGAACGTTGAATATGAAGTTGACCTTCCAAAGGAAATTCAAGCGCCGGTTGAAAAGGAGCAGGAACTTGGCGAGGTTAAAGTTAAACTTGGAGACAAGGTTTTGTTCACGGAAAAGATTTATGCAATGGAAGAAGTTGAGTCAACAAGGTTCTTTGACAAGGTTGAACAGATTACAGATTACTGGAACATTTGATTTTTATTTGCAATTAATTGATAAATCCTTTAAAATATCTTTAAAGGATTTTTTTATGAGGCTTAACAAATTTTTAAGTTCATGTGGAATTTCTTCCAGAAGAAAGGCAGAGCAGCTTATTTTAGACGGAAAGGTCAAAGTTAATGGCGTTGTTGTTTCAAGCCTTGGAACTGTTGTTAACGAAGAAAAGGACGATGTTTTTTGCGAAGGAAAAAAGCTTTCGCTTCCAAATTCCTTTGTTTACTATAAATTAAACAAACCAAAGGGATACATTTGTTCAAACAGCGATGAAAAGGGGCGAAAGACAATTTTTTCAATTTTGCCCTCTTCCCAGCGCCTTTTTTCTGTTGGAAGGTTGGACTATAATACGGAAGGATTAATTATAATAACTAATGACGGCAACTTTGCAAACGCTTTAATCCATCCAAACAGTGAAATTGAAAAGGAATATATCGTTACAATTGAAGGAAAAATTTCCGAAAGCGAGCTTGCCGTTTTGCGCGCAGGCGTTGTTGAAAAGGGTGTTAGAATGCCAAAGGCAAGGGTTAGCCCAATTAAGTTTGACGGCAAGCTAACACGCCTTTCTGTTGTTATTTTCGAAGGGCAAAACAGGCAAATTAGAAGAATGTTCGAGGCAATTGGAAAAACAATTGTTCTTCTAAAAAGAATTAGAATTGGGAAAATTGTTCTTGGCGGCCTTGTCCGCGGGAAATTCAAGCCTCTTACAAAAGATGAAATTTCTTGGGTTTTAAATTAGGAGAGAATATGCTTATTATTTTAAAAATTTTGTTATTTCCGCTTGTTATTTTGCTTTTTCCAACGGCGTTTAAAGGGAACAAAAATATCCCAAAGGGAAAGTGCATTTTTGTTTGCAACCACACTAGCAATGTTGACCCAGTTTTAATGGTTCTTTCAACGTGGAGGAAGCAATATTTTCTTGCAAAAAAGGAACTTTTTAAATGCTGGATTATGCGCCTTATAATGAAAATTGCCCACGGAATTCCAATCGACCGCGGGAAAACGGATTTAAAGGCAATTAAGGAAAGCTTAAAAGTTTTAAATAAAGGAAAAGTTTTAACAATTTTTCCGGAGGGAACGAGAAACAAGGAGCAAACAGAACTTGGAGAGGTTAAGGCGGGAGCTGCAATGTTTGCAATTAAAACAAAAACGCCAATCGTTCCCGTTTGGATTTCAAAAAAACCAAGGCTTTTTAGGCCAAACAAGCTAAAGTTTGGAAAGCCGTTTACCCTTGATGAGTTTTACGACAAAAAACTTGATGCGGCCACATTGGAAGAAGCCGGACAAATTGTTGCAAAAAAACTTTTAGAAAACAAATAAAAAAAAGCGGCCGAGGCCGCAACAAAAAAACGGCTTATTAGCCGTTTGCTTTTTTTGCATTGTCCAAAATTTTTGAAAGGCTTGCCTTTTTAGCGTTTGCCTTGTTTTTGTGGATTACATTGTCTTTAGCAGCAGTATCTAAAAGAGAAAAAACTTCGCTTAAAAGTTTTGCTGCATCATCAAGCTTTCCTTCTTTAACAGCGTTTTTATAGCTTTTTGTGAAGGTTGAAATTTTAGACTTAATCATTCTGTTTTCCAAGTTTTTCTTTTCATTAACAGAAACTCTTTTAATAGCTGATTTAATGTTTGGCACGTTGTTTTCTCCTTAACTAATTTTCTTACTTTGCAAATTCTATCACAAAGCAAATCAAATTGCAAGCAAAAAATATAATATTTTAAAAAATTTTTCAAACACTAACTCTATGAAAAGAAATCTAACAGACATGGCAGACGAGACCCAAGAGGGTTTTGCAGAGCAAAAAAATTTTGATTACGGAATTAGCATTAAGCGAAGTAAAAACAAAAAAACTTCCGTTCTAAGCGCAGAGGCGTTAAACCTTTTTGGCGCCAAGTTGGAGGAATATTTAACGGAAATTTTAAAGGAAGAATTGAAGAAAAATTTTAAACTTTCAAAATTTAAAAGAATTTTGGTTGTTGGACTTGGAAACAAGGATATATTCAACGATTCACTTGGCCCTCAAACAATTGAAAAACTTTTGATTTCACGCGGGCTTGATTTAAAGCCAGAGGTTTGTGCAATTGCGCCAAATGTTTTTTCCAACACCGGGATTGAAACATTCGATATAATTAGCAGCATTGTTAAAGTTGTTGAGCCGGACTTGGTAATTTTAATTGACTCATTGGCAACGCTTTCAGTTGAGCGGCTTTGCACGTGCATTCAGGTTTCAAAAGGCGGCCTTGTTGCAGGAAGCGGAGCCAACTTGAAGAACAAGAAAATTTCGAAAACAAGCTTGAATGTTAAAAATTTAATTTCAATTGGCGTTCCAATGCTAATCTACGCTGAAAATTTGTTGAAGGAAACAAAGGGGAGCGCAGGCGGAACGAACCTAATTCTCTCTCCAGTTAACATAAAGAAAAGCTTAGCGCTTCTTTCAAACATTATTTCTTCCGCAATCAATGGAGCAATTTTTAAAGGCATGAGCAAGGAGGAGATTGACGCACTAACAAAATAAGTTTTTCATATATAACTACATGTCAAAAATTGTTGTTTTAGACAGTGGTATTGGCGGTGCAAGCATTTTAAAAGCAATAAGAGGGCGAATTCCAAAGGCAAATTATCTATATTTTGCCGATACGTTGAATGCGCCTTATGGCGAGAAAAGCGAGCAGGACCTTTATAGAATTTTAACAGGGATAATCGACAAGCTAAACAAAAAAGGGGACGTTTTTGCCCTTGTTTTGGCCTGTAACACGGCTTCAAGCCTTTGCGGCGCGCGGCTTAGGCGGCGCTATGATTTTCCAATCATCTGCGTGGAGCCTCCAATCAAAGTTGCCGCGCAGATGGGTTTTAAAAAAATTTCCGTTCTTGCAACGCCTCAAACTCTCAACACTAATAAAACAATAAAAAAATTTGAACAAGACAAAAATTTAAAAATTGAAAAAGTCCCTTTAAAAAATCTTGCAAAAGAAATAGATGAAAACGCCTTAAATTTAAATTATCTCTTTTTAGAACTTTCAAAATGCTTAAAAGGCGTTAAAACAGAATGTGCGGTAATTGGCTGCACGCACTACAATTTTATAAAAAGCCAAATAGAAACGATTTTAAGATGTAAGGTTGTTTCTTGCGAAGAAGCAGTTGCAATTCAAACAGAAAAAGTTTTGGCGGGAAGCTGCTATTGCTGCGCTAAACCAAAACTAAAGATTGTTTTAAGTAAACCAAACTCTAAAATTCGTCGTTTCCTGAAAACCTATTTGAATTCCGACCAAAGTTAAATCCACCCAAAAACCAAATTAGATTGGGGTTGATGCAAGGTTGACAATTACACTGTTGTGGCGGGCATGGGAAATTTGGCGAGCAATTGCATGGTGGACAGTCAAAACAATCTGGCACACAACAATTTGGCGGACAATCAAAACAATTTGGCGGCGGGCAAGAAAACCTTGGGCAAGGCGTTATGCTTGTTATTGGCCTTAAATTGCAATATGGCTTGTTTATGTAGCCACATTCAAAGCGATTGCAGTTGTCAAACATAGAGACACCTCCTTCGCTTCATACTATGAAAAAAGCCGAACATGTGTTCGGCTAATTTATTTGCACTAGTTTGTTTTCAACAAGGTCACAAGAGGTCAAATAATATTTAACACCTTCCATTTCTGTTATAAATTTAAAGCGGCTTCTATTTCCGTGGAGGTGGCCATAGACAACTGAACTTACGCCATATTTTTTAAACAGGTCTGTAAATGCGCTTCTTTCAAGTTTTGAATTGAAGGGAGGGTAGTGGATCATACAAATAAGCTTGGCGTCCTTTCCTTCTTCTAAAAGTTTTTCCCTTGCTGCGTTTGCACTTGAAAGTGAAAGTTCAAGCCGTATTATTTCGCGGTTAAAAATTTTTTCGTCTTCAGCAGTTTTGAAGTTGTTTTCAGGAACTTGCCAGCCCCTTGTCCCGCAAAATATGTAGTTTTCAATCACAACATGGTCGTTTTGAAGGGCAAAGAAATTTTCCGGAAGAAGCGCCCTTACGCCCGAAATGCTTTTCCACCAATAATCGTGGTTACCTCTGATTATAATTTTCTTTCCCGGCAAGGCGGAAATTAGGTCAATGTCTGGCTTTGCATCTTCCAGTTTCATGGCCCAACTGATATCGCCAGCAATTAAAACAACGTCTTCGTCTGAAACTTTTTCTTTCCAATCTTCAATAATTTTGTCAACATAATTGTCCCAAGCAGGGCCAAAGATGTCCATTGGCTTGGGATTGTTGATGCTAAGGTGCAGATCGCTGATTGAAAAAATTTTCAAGGGAACTCCTAAAATCTTCTTGCAACTTCGCTAACAGTTTTCATGTCGCATTTGCCAGCATAGTTTGCCTTAAAGTGTTTCATGACGCTTGGAATTGATTTGTCTTCCAAAGAGGAAATAACTTCTCTAATTTCCTCTTCGCTCATCATCTTTGGAAGGTATGCTTCAATTATTTCGCGTTGTTTTAAAATGTTGTCTCTTTGTTCAGTGTTTCCAACTTTTTCATAGCCTTCTGCTTCTTCAGTCAATTCTTTGATTGTCTTTTGAATTATTGAAACCATGTCAACGTCCGTTAATTCTTCGCCTTTTTCGCGTTTTTTAATTGTCTCTAACATTGCTTTGTTTGAAACAACGCCATAAATTGTCCTTGCAATCGCATTTTTGTCCTTTAACGCCTGAATGTTTGCCTTTTTAATTTCATCTAAAATCATGTTCTTTCTCCTTTTATTTCTTTTTCTTGTTTTTCTTTGCAAGCATAAGTTCAAACTCTTTGTGTTCTTTTTCCTCAAAGGCTCGGCTTTCTGCTTCCAGCGCCCAGCGCTTTTTTGTCCATTCAAGTTTTTTGTTGCCGTGTAAATAGTCATAAGCCGTTACAAAGAAGCCCTGGAAAATGTAGATATAATATGTGAAGAATCTCCAAATCAAAAGCGCCCAGATTAAATCTCCGCCCTCAAAAATTGAGGCGAACAAAACAGAGAAGGAAAGTTCGCTTGCGCCCGTTCCACCAGGAAGAGGGAAGAAACTTGCCGTAAGATCAATCATCGCGCAGTATATGAAAATTTGGCCAAAAAGCTCAAAATGGAAGCCGTAGAAAGATGCGTGAATTAAAAACGGAATGCTGTAGTGGAGGAAATAGAACAAAAATGAAAAGCCAAGTTGAAAGAAAAATGTTCCCTTTTCTTTGGCATATTTTTTCATTGTTGATTGATAGTCTGAAACAACTTTTTGAATTTTGTTATAATGTTTTTCATAGTTTTTAACTATTTTAATTTTGTGAAGGAATTTCAAAATTCCGGAAACAAGTTTGTTTCCAACAGTTTTGTTGATTGAAACCAGAGCAACAACGATAATTAAAAACGAATTTAAGGCAAAACCAACCCAGCTTGTTGCAGTAACAACAGTTCCTCCAATTGTGTTAATTTGAGAAAGCGATATGCTTAAGATCATAATAATAAATGTGAAAATGACATAAGCCAATTGTTGGGTAACATATTTGCCCATGCAAACGGAAAGCGCATTACGCCCAGAAAGCCCTCGTTTTGACATGTAGTAAATTTGAAAGGGTTCGCCGCCAGCTGAAAGAGGAGTTAAAGAATCATAATATTTTCCGAGGGCGGCAGTTTTGTAAGAAAGAGCCGGGTGATGGGTTTTGGTTGTTGAATAAATCAAATTCCAAAATCTTGACGACTCTGAAAACATTAAAAGCGCGTAAAGCACGATTATCAAAAAGAAAATTCCCCAATTTATGTTACAAAAAAGCGTTCCTATTGACGAGATGTCAACATCTTCACTTGAAAATTGATAGGCCAAAATTCCAACAACAACGCCAATGTTGATAAAGAGAAACAAAATGTTAAGCCATTTTTTCTTTTTGCTTCCAAGCTTTTTAACTTTTTCTTCAGCCTCTTCAAGTTGTTCTTGCTCATTTTGTGGGATATATTCTTCTACTTGTTCTTTTTGGGAAGCTGGCAGTGGCTCAGAATTTTCAACTGGGTTTTCGGCGCTGTCCTGGCTTGTTTGCTCTGTGTCAAGTGAAAGCTGCTCAAACTTTTCATTCTTCTTAAATGAAAAACCTTCGGAACTTAACTGTTCCGGTGTTTTTTCAACTTCCTTTCTCTTGCCCTTTAACTTCATTTACATAATATTCTATCAAAAAAAATGTTTTTGTCAAATATATATTTATTAATTTTTAATAAAGTATATTGGCGTGATATTATTTTTTAAATTTTTTTAAAGAATATGCAAGCTCGTTTATGTCTCCAGCGCCCAAAATTAAAATGCAGCCAAATTTTTTTGCTTCGTTCAAAATTTTTTCTCTTGCTTGGTCGAAGGTTTCGAAATATGAAATTTTTATTAAATTTGAGTTATATTTTTTGTGTATATTTTGACTAAAATTAATTTTATTGTTTTTTTGTATGAAATAACTATAATTTATAAGTTTATAAATATGGTTACTTTTTACATATATTTTGTTTTCATTTTTAAATTTTAAAATTCTATTCTTATTTATAATTTTTTCAAACAAATCCTTTCCAGTTGCGCCTTTAATTTCTTCTTCACGAGCGGGATAGGTTTTGAGAAGTATAAGCTGGTTAGATTGATTAAAGCAGGTTGTAAACTGGCTTAAAAGCTTTTTCGTTCGCGAGAATGTGTGTGGCTGAAAAACAGTTAAAATTCTTCCATAGCGCTTTGCTTGTTCAATTACTTTCTCAATTTCTGTTGGGTGGTGGGCATAGTCGTGAATTACAACTGCGCCAGATATTTTTGTTATTCTTTCAAAGCGCCGTTTAACTCCCTTAAAATTTTTAATTGCGCGTTTGATGGTTTGAATTCTAATTTTATAGAAGTTTGCAACAATTGCTGCAACTAGCGCATTTTTTGCATTGTGTTCGCCTTGAAAGTTTGTTTGAATTCGTCCAATTAAATTTTCATTTTCATAAAAATCAAAGAAAAATCCAATGTCATTTTTTTTGACATTTTTTGCAAAATAATTTTTTTGAAATTTTTGTGTTTTTAAGCAATATTCAAATTCGTTTATTTTAAACAATTTTGCTTTTGAATTTTCCAAAAATTTATTGAAACTTTGCTTGATTTCTGAAAGGTTTTTAAAAAAATCCAAATGGTCCGGTTCAACGTTTAAAACAACGCCAAGCGAGGGCGAAAGAGTTAAAAAGCTGTTTTTATATTCGCAGGCTTCCGTTATAAAAAACTTCCTGTCGCCAATTAAAAAATTGCTGCAACAGCTTTTTAAAACTCCGCCAATATGAACTGTTGGATGTAAATTTGCCTCTCTCATTATTTCTGAGATTAGAGCAGTTGTTGTTGTCTTCCCGTGGGTTCCGCTGATTGCAATAACATTTTTAAATCCCTTGCAAATGATAGCTAGCGCCTCTGCGCGAGAAATTATCTTTTTTTTCTTTTTGATTGCCCAGGCAAGTTCTGGGTTTTCTTCATTTATTGCCGAGTTATAAACAACTATGTTTGGGTTAAAATCTTTTATGTTTTTTTCATAGTGGCCAATGTTATATTTAATTCCAAACTGGCAAAGGGAACTTAGGTTTTCGCAGTTTTGAAGGTCGCTTCCCTCAACCAAATTTCCCTTAACTGCAAAAAAAACGGCAAGGCTGCTCATGCTGATTCCGCCAATTCCAATAAAATAAATTCGTTTAGGCATATTAATTATTATGAAATCATGGCTAAAATTGTTTTGAGAAATTGCCGTTAAATGTTATTATATAAACGACTTAAAGGCCGGCAGGTTTTAAATTAAGTTAAATTTAAAAAAGGAAGGATAAAAAATTGAAAATAACAGACGTTAGAGTTAGACTTGTTGAAAAAGATGGAAGCAAACTTAAAGCAGTTGCTTCAATGACAATTGATGAGTGCTTTGTTGTTCACGACATCAAAATTATTGAAGGAAAAGATGGCTATTTTATTTCAATGCCAAGCAGAAAAACGCCAGATGGCGAATATCGCGACATTGTTCACCCAATCAACACAGAAACACGCGAGCAGGTTATAAGTGAAATTTTAAAAGCTTTTGAAAAGGCTGAGGCTTCTTCATCAGAAGAATAATTTTAAACAGATAAAAAAAGATGTTTTGGGGGAAAATAATAACAATTTCGCCCAGTTTATCTTTCGCTAACAAGGAGAAAAATGGAAAAAGCTCGAACAAACGCAAGAAGATTTATAAAGGCATATAATTCAATAGATTATGCAATTAGAGTTCAACACAACTTTAAAAGAAGCATGAGTTTTTCTGAGGTTGTTCGAAAAGCTGTTCCGCTCAACTATTTAGTTAGAAAATATGAGGACGACTTGGTTGATTTCGGTCGCCTTAGAAACGCAATTATCCACAGTAGCAACGATGAATATGTAATTGCAGAGCCTCATGACGACGTTGTTGAAAAAATTGAACATATAGCAGCGCTTATAACAACGCCGCCAAAGGCAATTGACGCAATTGTTGACAGAAACGTCCTTTGCGTTCAAAATGATGTAACGCTAAGAGATGTAATTCGCCTAATTGCAACATCAAATTACAGCAACATTCCTGTTTTTAAAGACGGGGGACTAATTGGAGTTGCAAATGGTCAAAGAATTCTAGATGCAATTGGAAGGCAAATTGAAAAAAACAACAGTGTTGAAGACTACATAAACACCACCACAATTGAACAAGTTATTTTAGAGCCAGCGCCATATAAAAGTTATGACATAGTTTCAAAAGATGCAACGATTGAAGAGGTTTTAAATCTCTTTAACAGAAATAGAAAGCTTCTTTCCGTTCTCATAACCAAGGGAGGGACGATTAACGAAACTCCAATTGGAATTATAACAGCGGCAGATGTAATCTATCTAAACGATATATTAGATAATTATTGAGATTTTGTTTTGAAGAAACAAGTTTTGTTAAAAGCCATTAAAAAAATGGCTTTTTTTAGTGGGGGGCGAGGGCAATAAAAAAATCTGCGAATTTGCAGATTTCTTATTCTTTTGCAGCTTTTGTTTTTGCCTTTTTCCCAGTTAACGCACGAAGATAGTAAAGCTTTGCTCTTCTTGCCCTTCCGCGGCGCGTTACTTCAACATGGTCGATAAGTGGGCTGTGGTATGGGAAAGTTCTTTCAACCCCAACGCCATAGGAGATTCTTCTAACTGTAAAAGTTTCGCGAACAGAACCGTTTCGCTTTGCAATTACAACACCTTCATAGGCTTGAAGACGCTCTTTATCTCCCTCCTTAATCTTAACGAAAACTTTAACAGTGTCGCCAATGTTAAAAGGAGCAATTTCATTTTTCCTGAGATTTTCGCTTTCAATTGTTTCGATAATGTTCATTAGCTTTTCCTCCTTACTAAACATAGCGTTCATGATAAAAAATCAGCGGACCGCTCGAAGCCATGATAATTTATAACACAAATTTATTTTAATTACAAGTGTTTTTAACAATTTTTTTAAAATTTAGTTGAAGCTATTTTGTCGTTTTTTCGTAAATTCATTTTGAAAGAAAATGCCACATGGGATATAATTAAAAAAACGGAAGAGGAAAAAATGTTATCAAAAGTTTTAAGTTTTGGGCTTTGCGGAATTGATGGTTTTTTGGTCACAAGCGAAATTGACATTTCCGCCGGCCTTCCAAGTTTTGAAATTGTTGGCCTTGGCGACACGGCAATTAAGGAGAGCAAAGAAAGAGTTAAGCTTGCAATAAAAAACTCTGGCTTTGACTATCCAATTAACAGAATAACCGTTAACCTTGCCCCTGCGGACACTAAAAAAGAAGGCCCGCTTTTTGACCTTTCAATTGCGGTTGGAATTTTGGGCGCAACAAACCAGCTTCCAGTCGAATCAATTGGAAACACAATTTTTATTGGCGAACTTTCGCTAGACGGAGGAGTTAGGAGAGTTAATGGAGTTTTGCCAATTTTAATTGCGGCAAGAAAAGAGGGCTTTAAAAAATTTGTAATTCCATATGAAAACAGAAAGGAAGCCAGCTTCATTGAGGGAATTGAGGTTTATCCAGTTAAGAAACTTTCTGAAGTTGCAAAGTTTTTGAAAAAAGAAATTGAAATTGAGCCTGTTAAAATAACCAACTATCAAACCTTCTCTCGCGAACATCAAACGGGGCTGGATTTTAAATTTGTAAAAGGTCAAAAGAACGCAAAAAGAGCAATGGAAATTGCCGCTGCTGGCGGCCACAACATCTTGATGATTGGCCCTCCGGGAAGCGGAAAGACAATGCTTGCAAAGTGTTTCCCAACAATTCTTCCGGATTTAACGTTTGAAGAGGCGCTTGAAGTAACCAAAATCCACAGCGTTGCCGGAACATTGGACGCACGCGAAGGAATTGTTTGCCGCCGCCCATTTAGAAGCCCACACCACACAGCAACGCTTGTCAGCTTAACTGGCGGTGGAAGGCATGCAAAACCCGGGGAAATAAGCCTTGCCCACAATGGCGTTTTGTTCTTGGACGAAATGCCAGAATATAACAGAAGTGCAATTGAAGCCCTTCGCCAGCCGCTTGAAGACGGCGTTATAACAGTTGCAAGGGCGGAGCTAACAGTTACATATCCAGCAAATTTCACGCTTATTGCAAGCATGAACCCATGCCCATGTGGCCACTATGGTTCAAAAGATGCGGAATGTAAGTGCACCCAAAGTCAAATCCACAAATACCTTGGAAAACTTTCCGGCCCGCTTATGGATAGAATAGACCTCCACATTGAGGTTGACAATGTAACCTATGAGGAACTTACGGACAAGGTTGACAACGAAGAGCCTTCTGTTGAAATTAAAAAACGCGTTGATCAAGCGCGTGAAATTCAGCTTGAAAGGTTTAAAGGCGACGATTGTTTCTCGAATGCAAGCATGTCTGTTAAACAATGTAAGGAATTTTGTAAGTTGGACGATCAAAGCGAAGAACTTTTAAAAGCGGCCTTCTCAACCCTTAAACTCTCTGCGCGCGCCCACAACAGAATTTTGCGCGTTGCAAGAACAATTGCAGATTTAGATGGAAGCAAAGACATAAAAGTTGAGCACATTGCAGAAGCAATTCAATATCGCTCGCTGGATAAAAAGTATTGGATTTAAAAAAAGCCACAAAATGTGGTTTTTTTATGTTATTTTTTTGCGAATGTTTTCAAGGGCATTTTTTTCAAGGCGGCTAACTTGCGCCTGGGAAATTCCAATTTCATGGCTGACTTCCATTTGAGTTTTTCCAATGTAATATCTGAGCATTATAATTTCCTTTTCTCTTTGTGAAAGGTTTGAAAGCGCTTCTTTTAAAGCAAATTGTTCGATTAGAGAATCAACGTCATTTTTGGTGTCTGCAATTTGGTCCATAACTCTAACATTTTCGCCCTTGCTTGCATAAACAGGGTCAGAGAGAGAAACCGTGTCGGAAATTGCGTCAAGGGCAAGGGCAATAGTTTTAACTTCTTCATTCATGTCCTCGGCAATCTCGTCAAGGGTTGGGTCACAGTTTTGAGAAGATGTCAACTTTTCTCGGCTTTGAAGCGCGCGATAGGCTATGTCTCTCAAACTTCTTGTAACTCTAACCGGCGTGTTATCTCTTAGATATCTTCTAATTTCGCCAATTATCATTGGAACTGCATAAGTTGAAAATTTAACATTTAAGTCCATGTTAAAATTTTCCATTGCCTTAATCAGTCCAACGCAGCCAACTTGGAACATGTCGTCTGCCTTAGATTTGTTCGAACCAAAGCGCTGAACAACGCTTAGAACAAGTCGCAAGTTTGCAACGATAAATTCATCTCGCGCAAATTCGTCGCCGTCCTTAACTTTTCTTAAAAGCTCCATAAGTTCTGAATTTTTAAGCTTTGGAAGTTTGGACGTGTTAACGCCTGTTACCGAAACTATGTTTGCCATCTATTTACCCCTTGAAACAAAGTCTTCAAGGTATTTTTTCCTTTAAAAATTTTTTTATTCTATTGCAATAAAAAAAGAGGGCAAAAACCCTCTTAAAAAAATAACGGGAAATTAATAATCGCTTCTAAGTTCAATTATAACAACGTTTTCGCGCTTTGTTCCAACTTTGCTGCTGAAAATTGCAAATTCAACAACTATGTCATAAAGATTAAATCTGTTGATATAGTCAATTAATTTTTCAAAGCCGGGAACATCCCAAAGCCTGTCGTCAAAAAGTTCGCAGTTTAACATGATTTGAGGATTGTCATAAATGTTCCTGTGGTTGGCGGAGGAGTCTTTACTTGCGCTTAGTGAAACCATGTTGTCTTTAACATAGATATCCCCAAGTAAAATTCGGCCGGGAATTGTTCGAAAGGACACGGAAACGCAAAACCTGTCCGCCTTGATTGTTGAAACATATTCCAAACACTCTTCAAGGCCGCTAACGAACTTGTATTTTCCCATTGGAGAAAAAATGTCTCGAACAACATATTCTTTTGCTGGGTTCTTCTTAAAGAAATTTTCAATTCCCTCTGGGTCCGTTTTATCTAAAACAGATTGTGGCATTGAGTTCAGCCCCATTTGCTTAATTAAATTTATGCTGTGTTCTTTGTTTTTAACTTTTATCATACTTTTATAGTATAACACAATTTTCTTTTTTAAAAAATTATTTTTTGGGGGTTTACAAATTAAAATTTTTATGTTAAATTTCTTTTAGGAGAATTTATATGAGAAGAGTTTTTATAACAGGGGATATACATTGCGACTTAACAGACCTTTTTGACAGGGTTAAAAATTTAAACTTAAAGAAGGAAGATGTTCTAATTTTGCTTGGCGATAGCGGGCTTGAATATTATTCTTTCTTTTCCAAACCAAATCTTTCTTCTTGGGACGATCGCGTTCAAAAGAGGCTTAGAGAAATGATTCCTTCAACAATCATATGTGTTCAGGGAAATCATGAAGTTCCTTTTAAAGAAATGCACGGAAATGATTCAAGAATTTTTGGCGCAAGCGCTAAGGAAAGCAACGGAATTTACTTTGTTCACAGCGGCCAAGTTTTATATATCGACGGAAAATCTTTCCTTGTTATCGGCGGGGCATATTCAATTGACAAAGAATATCGCCAAAGAAAGAACCACCCATATTGGGAAGGAGAGGAGCTTTCAAACAATGAAATGAAAGAAATCTTTTCAAAAATTAGAGGAAAGAAGTTCAACTATGTTTTAAGCCATACATCTCCGCGTTCTGTAATGCCAGAGGAGGCTCTTTTCGATTTAAATGAGGAGCCAGAAAACAGGACAGAAAACTTTTTGGAGATTGTTAAAAATAACATTGAATTTGACAGATGGTTTTGCGGTCATTTCCACATTAACAAAACAGAAAATAAATTTAATTTTCTCTCGGACAAAGTTGAAACAATTGTTCTTTCTAAAAACCAAGAACTTTCAGATTAATTGAAGATTGGATTAAATAAAAAAAACTCAGCGGGGGAGCTGAGTTTTTTCTTGGTGATCCCGACGGGATTCGAACCCATGATACCGCCGTGAAAGGGCGGTGTCTTAACCACTTGACCACGGGACCAAACTGGTAGCGACGGAAAGATTTGAACCTTCGACCTTTCGGGTATGAACCGAACGCTCTAGCCAACTGAGCTACGTCGCCATCCGGCTTTCGTCTTTTGCCTTAAAATTTGGTTGCGGGAGGAGGATTCGAACCTCCGACCTTCGGGTTATGAGCCCGACGAGCTACCTAGCTGCTCTATCCCGCGACAAGGCTTTTTATATAATAATATAATTAAATCGCTTTGTCAACCATTTTTCCAAAAAAATTTAAAATAAAAAACGCTTGAAATTTCTTTGTTTTTGTTATAAACTTAATTTATAAAGTTTTTAAGTGGTGGAGTATGGATAAATTGGTTTCTGAAATTAAATCTAAATTTGAGCAGGCTAGCAGAGTTGCGCTCTTCACGCATGTTAGCTGCGATTGCGATGGAATTGGCTCTATGCTTGGGTTATACAGCTTTTTAACTGAGAATGGAAAAAATGTTAGCCTTTTTTGTGATAGTGACATTCCAGCCCGCCTTTCCTTTTTAAATGGAATTGAAAACATAAACAAAGACGAAAACCCAAGCCAAAATTCATCACTCAAAGAAGAGTTAAAAATTGAACTTGACGTTAATTTTGACAATTTCGATTTGCTTGTTTCTCTTGACACATCAACAGCTTCAAGGCTTGGAAAATATCAGGAGATTTTTGAAAATTTTGAAAACACAATAAACATTGACCACCACATAAGCAATTCAAACTATGCAAAAATTAATTATGTTAAACCATATTCGTCCTGCGGAGAGGTTGTTTATGAGCTTTTAAAAGAAGCCGGCTGTAAAATTGAGCCAAATGTTGCAACTTGCCTTTTTGCAGCAATTAGCTCTGACACAAATTGTTTTACAAACGCCAACATCTCTTCGCGAACCCACTTTTGTGCTGGAGAGCTTTTGGACCTTGGGGCGGACCACAATTTGGTAAATCTTTCTCTCCACAAAAACAAAAGCAAGAACCAATTAAGGCTAATTGCTTACATGGCAAAAAATCTTAAGTTTTATAAGGGTATAACATATTTTTATTCAAGCTTAAAAATGCTAAAAAAACTAGGCGTAAAATCTAACGATGTTTCAACTTTTATGCACATTATTTGCAACACTGCTGAGTCCAAAATTAACATTGTAATTAAGGAGCGTGGAAACGGCGAATATAGGCTTAGTTTGCGCTCTGTTGGAGATTATGACGTAAACAGGGTTACAAAAATCTTTGGCGGCGGCGGGCATAAAAACGCCGGGGGTTGTGTTCTTAAAGGCAATTTCAAGAAGGAATTTAAAAAGCTTGTTTCCGAATGTCTTGCGGAAATAAAACGAGTTGATTTAAAACCATAATTTTTTGGGGGATTTGTGAACGGAATAATTGTTGTTGACAAACCGGCAGGGCTAAGCTCCAACACAGTAGTTGGAATTGTTAAAAGAGCTGTTGGCGCAAAAAAGGCCGGCCATTTGGGAACTCTTGACGTTTTGGGGGACGGAGTTCTTCCGGTTACAATTGGAAAGGCAACGCGCCTTTTCGACTTTTTTTTATCTAAATCTAAAACATATGTTGCAACGTTTGTTTTTGGCTTTGAAACGGAAACACTTGACGCCGAGGGAAGAATTGTTAAAACGTGTAAAAGGGGAGTTGAACTTGACGACATTCAAGATGCACTTTGCAAGTTTGTTGGAAAACAGCTTCAGCTTCCGCCGCAATTTAGCAGCAAGAAAATTGGAGGTAAATCGGCCTACCTTTTGGCAAGAAAGGGGGAGGAGGTTTTGCTAAAAGAAAAAGAAATTGAAATTTTTTCCTTTAAATTTTTGGGCGAAGCCAGAGAAGAGGAGCGCAAAATTCTTTTAGAAAGGTTTTCAAAGTTTCATAGCGATGATGAGCTTAAAAAATTAAACTTATTGCCAATCTACAAGTTTGAAATCTCATGCAGCGCCGGAACATATATTAGAAGTTTGTGTCGAGATTTTGCACAGCACCTCGGAACATGTGGTACTATGCTTAGCATAACACGCACAAGATGTGGTGTTTTTGACCTTTCTGGCGCATCTTCGCTTGAAGATGTTAAAAATGGGAACTACGTTCTTGTCAAGCCCGAAGAGGCCGTTGACCTTCCTTCGATAGAAATTTCATCTGAGCAAAAAAGAGATCTTTTGAATGGAAAAATTGTTACAATTGAAAAACCCTCTGGCCAGTTTAAGCTTTTTTGCGGAGGGGACTTTTTGGGAATTGTTGAGGTTAATAATTTTAAGTTAAAAATTAAAACTTTTCTTTTGGAGGAGGAAAATGAACAAGGTTAAATTTGGCCCGTCTGGGAACAGTGAGTTATTCTATCAACTTGGATACAAGTCAAGCGTAGAGGCGCCGGCTTGGCTTAGGTCGCTTGGCCTTAGCGCATATGAATATTCCTTTGGCCGAGGCTATAACATGAGCCAGGAAAAGGCAATTGAAATTGGGAAGGAGGCTTGCGCCAACGAAATTGAAATTAGCGTACATGCGCCATATTACATAAACTTTGCCAATGAAAGCGAGGAGATGGTTGAAAAGTCCTATAACTATGTTTTAACAGGGCTTAAAATGCTTAGGGCAATGGGCGGGAAACACCTTGTTTTTCACGCAAGCTCCCAGGGCAAACTTCCAAGAGAAAGGGCCCTTGAGCTGACGCGTGAAAGGCTTAAAATTCTTGCAAAAAAGGTTTATGAAAGCGGATATTCGGATATGATGCTTTGCCCAGAAACAATGGGAAAGCCGCTTCAAATTGGAACGTTTAAAGAAATTGTTGACCTATGCACAGTTGACAAGATTTTTGTTCCAACTTTTGACTTTGGCCACATCTATTCTCTTTCTCTTGGAAAGTTTGGAAGTTATGAAGACTATGTTGAGGTTTTTTCGTATGCGCTTGAAAAACTTGGCGAAAGAGCAAGGTTTTGCCACATCCACTTTTCTCAGATTGAATATGGGCAAAAGGGGGAAGTTAGGCATTTAAATTTTGGGAATGGAAAGTTTGGCCCTGCTTTTGAGCCGATGTTAAAAGCAATTTCGGACCTTGGCCTCTTTCCAACAGTTATTTGCGAAAGCCACAGCAACATGGCAACAGATGCGCTTGAAATGAAACAGTTCTTTGAAAAAATTTAAAGTTTTTTCTTTACAAAAGATTGGCTTTGTGTTAAACTCAATTAAAGATTATATTTTTTAAGGAGATTTTATGATTACAGCAGGAGATTTTAGAAAGGGAGTTACTTTTGAAATGGATGGAAACATCTATTTGGTTGTTGATTTCCTTCATGTTAAGCCAGGAAAGGGTTCTCCGTTCGTCAGGGCAAAAATTAAAAACATTGTAACCGGCCAAGTTTTGGAAAGAACTTTCAACCCATCTGACAAATTCCAAGTTGCAGTTATTGAAAGAAAAGAAATGCAATATCTTTACAACGAGGGCGAAATTTACTATTTCATGGACATGGAGACATATGACCAAATTCCTCTCAACAAAAGCCAAGTTGAAGATGCGTTAAACTTCATAACAGAAAACATGATGGCAAACATTCAATTCTACAAAGGAGCGGCTTTTTCTGTTGAGCCACCAAACTTTGTTGAACTGACAATTACAAATTGCGAACCAGGAATTCAGGGGGACACTTCTAAAGCCGGCTATAAGCCAGCAACGCTTGAAACTGGATATACGCTAAACGTTCCTCTTTTCGTCAACCAGGGCGATAGAATTAGGGTTGACACAAGAACTGGAACATACATGGAGAGAATTAAGTAATTTTAAAAAACCTTTAAACAAAACAAAAAACTGCGAAATAAACCAAATTTCGCAGTTTTTTTTATCTGCTTAAAAAATACCTTACAATATGACAACAAACAGCGAAGAGAAAAGAATTTTTGCTTCAATTTTGCCGCCCAAAATTTTTTCTCCACTAATTGAAAAAATCAACTATTCTCAGTTGAATGAAATTAGGCTTAGAGCAAACAAGCCGATAACAATTTCACTTGGCGGGCGAACATATTTTCTTGGCGAAAACGGAATTACAAACAATCTAAGCGAGGCAATCTATTGCACGAAAGAAGACATTGAAAACATTGTCTTTCGCGCAAGCGAATGTTCAATTTATGCCGTCAATGAACAAATTAAACAGGGCTTTTTAACAATTGGAATGGGAATTAGAATTGGGCTTGCGGGCGTTGTTGTTTGCGAGGGAGAGGAAGTTAAAACAATTAAAAACTTCTCCTCGCTTGTTATAAGAATCCCACACAGAGTTAGAAACTGTAGCCTTAGCGCCTTCAAGCATATTTTAAAGGAAGACAAGTTTTGTAACACGCTGATAATTTCTCCGCCAGGGTGTGGAAAGACAACATTTTTAAGGGACATTCTTTTCCAACTTTCCTCGCGAAACATTTGTTTTAATGTTTTGGTTTTAGATGAGCGGGGGGAAATTTTCGGCAACAGCGAATCCAACCTTTTGGAAAGCAATTTTTGCGATGTTTTGTCCTTCATTTCAAAGCCAGAAGGCTTTTTGTTTGGAATTAGGGCGCTTTCGCCTTCGCTTATTTTTT
>CALWHN010000003.1 GCA_944380415.1 uncultured Clostridia bacterium
AAGCTGTAAAAAAAACAAGAAGGCCGTATTGTCTCGGTTTTAAGTTTTCTCAAAAAAGAATGACAATTTGTTATACCGCTCAAAATTAAATAATAAAATACCATATGAGATTTTTCGTTATCAAAAGGAAGTCGTTGTGTATTGGGCTTGTTATTTTGCTTGCCTTTGCAAGCATTGTTTCTTTTGCAGTTACAGCTGCAACGGCAACGCCCAAGCCGCAGTATACAATTATCATTGATGCCGGCCATGGTGGAATTGACCCTGGATGCGAAGGAACGCTTGAGGGGAGCAATGAAAGAGAGCTAAATCTTCAATATGCAAAAACGCTTAAAAGATATTTTGAAACTTATGGATTCAATGTTGTCATGACAAGAACTACAACAGATGGGCTTTATTCTTCCTTTGCTCAAAATAAGAAAAAGGATGACATGCAAAAACGAAAGGAAATTATTGATAAAGCTGATGCAGATTTGATTTTGAGCATTCACATGAACGCCTTTCCTCAAACATCTGTTAGAGGAGCCCAAGTTTATTACAACCCAGAAAGTGAGGTCTCAACAAATTTGGCACAGTCAATTCAAGAGACTTTTGTTTCTGATCTTCCACAGGCAAAGAAAAACCCTGGGATAGGGGATTATTACATTTTAAACTGTTCCAACACGCCGGCGGTTATTGTTGAATGTGGTTTTTTAAGTAATCCAGAAGAGGAAAAGTTGCTTCTTTCTCAAGATTATCAAGAGAAAGTTTGTTATTCAATTTTATGTGGTGTAATTAAATATTTTGGATAAAAGTTTTGAAAAAAGATATAATTGTGTTATAGTTACAATGCTAACAGAACGGAGGACATATGAAAAAAGAAAAAATTAGAAACACTTGTGACAATGTTTTTACCAAAGACACGAC
Organism: uncultured Clostridia bacterium; assembly: GCA_944380415.1. Classification (GTDB taxonomy): domain Bacteria; phylum Bacillota; class Clostridia; order Christensenellales; family UBA1242; genus UMGS687. Next base: position 904 of record CALWHN010000003.1, read on the forward strand.
GATTGGTGAGGTTATCTCAACTAATTCTGATTTAACAAAAATTCTTGAAGGTTTTGGGCTTCATTGTCTAGGGTGTCCAATGAGTCAAATGGAAACTCTTGAGCAGGCAAGCGATGTTCATGGAATTGACCTTGATTTTATGCTTGAAAAACTTAATCAAAACAAATAAAGCCGGATAACCGGTTTTTTTAAAAATGAATAGTACACTATATGTTGTGGTGTTATGTGAGGTAGTATGAACGATATACGTGAAAAAAGTCAAAACGAAGAAATGAAGCAAAAGAAAAAGAAATGGCTTTTGCTATCCTCTCTTTTATTCCTTTCTTTGGTTGTTGTTGCAGCGGCGATTCTAATTCCAATTGCGCTAACACGAGATTCCGAAGATAAGTTGAAAGTTGTTGGCCTATATTTTGAAAGGGTTGACGCAAGTTTTGGCTATGATGAAGATGTTTTGTCAACAAATTTAATTGTTGTTTATGAAGATGAAACGCAATCAACTGTTAAACTTGTTGATGCAATTAGTGAGGCAGATAAACAACTTTTATCTTCTGTCGGGACTCATAGTGTTACGCTTTCCTATAGGGGATATTCAAAGGAAGTTAGCGTTACAATTGAGCCAAAGGAGTACACTGACGCAGAAATTGAAGCCTTTGACGCGCATTATAAAGAATATTCTTACAGCGAAGAGGGCTATCCAATAACTCTTCAAAATATTCCTCAAGATGCCAGCGTAATCTACTATGTGAACGGTCTTTCCATTTCAGAACCAGAAACTTATGTTGTTGTTGCGCCGGGCTCACATCCAATAACAGCCGTCATAACACGAGCGGGCTATGAAGAATTAACATTAACCTATACAATTAAGATTATTGAATAAAAAAGCCGCCAAACATGGCGGTTTTTTTTATATGTAAGTAATTGCTGCCATTCCAACGAAATAAAAGATAAGAATTAATATAAAGGCGACGGCACCTGTAACCAAAAAAGTAATTACCCAAGCTTTGATGAAGGTATTTCTTGCAACTGTTCCTTCTGGATACATGCAAATTCCGATAATCAGGCCAATCAGTCCCAAAAACAAGCCGAGAAGAACGCCAATTCCCGTCTTTGGTTCGTCATACTCTTGAGATTTTTCTGGTTCCTTTTTAACAGAGCAGCCACAGTTTACGCATACGACGGCATCGTCATTAATTTCCTTGCCACACTTTGGACAAAACATCTTTTTTCCTCCTTTGTTAAAAGTAAATAGAAATCTATTCCTGCCCAAATTGTATCAGAACAAAATGTTCCATGTCAAATATTTTTGAACAATTTGTTCTAAACTATATGTGTGAACAAATTTTCAGAAAGAATTAGGGAACTTCGCTTTGAAAAGGGGCTGTCAAGGAAGCAGCTTGCCCAGGCCCTTTTTATCAGCGAAAGGCTTGTTTCTTATTGGGAAAATAATGAAAGAGAATGCGATTTTGACATGCTTATAAAAATTGCAAAATTTTTTAATGTCAGCATTGACTATCTTCTTGGAAATTCTAATTATTAAAAAACCGCCTTAGTAAGGCAGTTTATTTTATTAATAAAATTGGCGGAAAGGGCGGGATTTGAACCCGCGGAGGCTTTTGACCTCACCGGTTTTCGAGACCAGCACATTCGACCACTCTGACACCTTTCCAAATCTGAAAGTTATTTTACATTAATTTGAAGATAAAATCAAGTAAAAACTTTGGTAAATTGATATTAAATTTTTAATATTTGTGTTATACTATTTTCATGAAAAAATTGTTGAAACTTAATAAATCAATTTTAAGTTTAACTATCCTTTTGCTTCTCTTGGTTTCTTGCTGCTTGATTTTCTCTGCATGTGGAGAGGAACCGGCGTCTCAGGATGAGAGAAAAGTTCTTTCTTACAGCATGATTCAGGAAATTGAAGAGGTCTTTTATAACGGAGAAAGGTTGGAGCCAGAAGTTGTTTTAATGGACGGCGAAACCCCTTTGGTTAAAGGTGTTGACTATCAACTTACATATGCGAACAACATCGAACCGGGAACGGGAATTGTTTATATAACAGGAATTGGAAAATATCGTCAAACTGTTCAGGCCAACTTCACAATTCTTGCCTCCTTTCAGGAGAAATTAAACACAATGGCTCCTGGCGAAACAATTTCATTAGGGCAAAATTACACGGGGAATTTAACAATTCCAGAGGGCGTTATTCTTAAAATTGAAAGCGGAAGCGTTGTTTATCTAGAGGGGCAAACAACTCTTTTGGAAGATGCCCAGTTGATCAACGGTGGAACGATTGTTGTTAGAAGCGGGGCAACATTGAATTTGGGTGTTGGGGCTTTGACAAACGATGGGCAAATTACTGTTGCTGGTTTTCTAGTTGAAGGAGAGGGCGGAGCGCTTAATAACAATGGAACCATAACCTTGAATGGAGGTGAAGTTGACATTTCAAATGCGCTGGAAAATCAAGGAACTTTCTCTTTAACTTTTGGAAGCGTTTTCAATATTGACAATCTTAAAATGTTAAATCTTGCCCAGCAAATAATTCAGTCCTCTAGTGTTTCAGAGAATACGATTCGTTTAAATAATAATTTGGATTTGGACGGTGGAACTCTTTCAATTGGAAGGAATAACACGCTTGATATGCAGGGCTACTTGCTTTCAAACGGAACGATTGAAAACAGGGGGACAATTTGTGTTCAGTCATATTCTGGTCTAATTAGTGCGCTTAGTTATTGTCAAGGCGAGGGAACGGTTAAACTATCTGGGGTTTCTCAAATTGCTTTGACAAATATTTTAACCGTTCCGGCGGGTGTTTCACTTTACTTTGAGGAGGACATTTCAATTTCATCGCAAGATCCTGAGCTGTATTACATCAATGTTCAAGGGCAAATTGTTGGGCAAAACAATGTCCAAATTAATTTGCTTGGAGAAAAAATAATTGTTGGGGCAAGCAACATATTTCATGGCGACGTAATGTTTGTTAATGTTCGCGAGGGGATTTATTACTGGAATCAAAACTCTGCAAGGTGGAATTATATTCCACAGGTTTAACATGGAAAAGACAAGTAAAAAACGGTTTGCAAAAGAAAGGCTTTTTGGCGGAGGGAGTGACGAAATTTGGGTCACATTTCTTGACGCCAACGGAAGAATAACAACTCTTCCAAAGGAGCAATTTCTTGAAATTTCAAAATATCAGCCGTGGAAAATAAAAAAGTTATAAAACATTTAAAAAAGGCCTTTTCAAAAGACTTTTTTTGTTATATAATATAATAGCGCGAAAAGAGGGGAAAATTATGAATACAAATAGACTTGGAGTTTTTTGCTGTGTTAAAGAAAAGGACGGAAGTTCAACTTACGTTTTTAATGTATATGAAAGGCTTGGAAAGAATAAAGACGGAAAGGAAATTTTAAAAGAGCTTGGCCAGGACGAAAGTAAAAGTTTTGAAGAGCTTTTTGGCTGTAATAAGGGTGAGCTTGAATTTCTTAAAAAATATGTAACAAAGGGTTTAACAATGATAACCTTTCACAATGGAGATGAGGTTGTTTCAAGGCTTAGATATCTTGGTGCAAACTTGGGCGACGGTTTTGGGAAAGACGTTGTTGAAAGTGCAAAGGATTTGGAAAGGTTCATCTCTTCAAATGAAGATGTCTTTGCAAAAAATGTTGCTAAAATTGAGGTTCTTGGAGAGATTGCGTCAACCTTTGGCGATGGAATGGAGTAGACCTGTTTGCATTTTTTTATAAAATGTAGTATAATATACTTGCGAAGGTGCAGTATTCTAGTCGGGCGAATTTGCTTGGAAGGCGTTAAAAGCGCTAAATGGCACATCGATGAAGTTTCTGGTGTTGGCTTTGGTTGCCCAAACCGGGGCTTATGCTGGAAGTTAAGATTTTTGGGAGCGCTGTAATGGCATACAGAGGTAAGCCCAATTATCGCGGAGACCCATACCGGTGGTTTCGTTAGAGATGGCACTGATTGGGGATGAACCTGCATTGCGGTAAAAAAATTGCTGTGTGCAGCGTAGCCAGCCTTGAGTGGGACTGTTGGAATTAAGTTTATTTAAAATGGTTTTGGCCGAAACTATTTTAAAGCAAAAAAGCAGACTTATGAAATTCACCCTGCAAAAAAGGATAAGAGCAAATTTCGTGCGTTTGAGAAAATCTCTAGACTGTTCGCTTGCGATTCACTTTGGGGATTATAGTGTGGTCTAAGTGGCGATTCGGTGATGTCCTCCCCTTAAAAGGAAACTGCTTTTACGGCGACGGAAAGTGTGGGAAGGCGGGAAATCCAACCGAACCTATGCTGCAAGGTTTACTTAAAGTGAAGCCTTTGCAAGAAGGTTAGCAATAACCTTCTTTTTTTATGTTTGTGATATATTAAATTTTGTGTTATTATAATAAATGTATGGAAGAAAATAATTCAGAAAAGGAAATTGAGAAGGAGCAGGAAAGTTCTCAGGATTCCAAGGTTAAGAAGTCGGATTTGAAATCCGCAGCAAATAAGGCAATCAAAAAGAAGGTTCAGCCATGGTGGGTTTGGCCAGTTAAAATTTTGGTTATAACCCTTTTTCTTTCGCTAACGTTCAGTGTGCTCAGCGAGCTTTTGATGTCAAATGTCGGAATTGCCGTTTCACTAATTGTAATCGTCTTTCTTCTCGTTTTGGGAATAGTGTCGGACATGATTGGGGTTGCGACAACAGCCTGCCAACTTGAGCCCTTTGCCGCAATGCGTTCAAGAAAGGTTAGAGGAGCAAAAGTTGCGATGACGCTTGTTAAACACGCGGAAAAAGTGTCAAGCATTTGCAACGACGTTATTGGAGACATCTGTGGAATTCTATCTGGAGCTGCGGGCGCCGCAATCACAGCAAAATTTATAGTTGATGGAATGGGGAATTCAATTCAAATTTTAATCGCCGGGGCGGTCAGCGCAACAATTGCAGGATTAACAATTTTTGGAAAGGCAATCTTTAAAAAATATGCTCTGGACAACTGTACTAAAATTGTACTTGGCGTTGGAAAGTGTTTGAGCATATTTTCAAGAAGAGAAAAGAAATAGGCAAGCTTTAAGTTTGTTTTGGCAGGGGAGGTTCCCTTGCCGTTTTTTTTGTGATAGAACTATTAAAGCATAGACATTCGCTAAGGTTCTTTCTAGAGATAAAAAAAAAAAAAAGAGAATGTATAACGATTTATATTTATAAATTTGTTTTGTATGTAAATTCAAAACCTTAATTTTTATAAAAAATCGCGTGAATAAATATGCAAAAATCGCTTGCATAATTATAAATTGTATTGTATAATAATTCCAAACCTCAATCAAAAGCTTGAATATTTATGAATTTATAAATATTCAAAATCGCTACAGTGCCCTAAAATAGACGTGTATAGCGATTTGGCAGTTGAATGGTTGGGGCAAAGCTAAAATGTTGCAAAAGGAGCAAGCGAAAGAAAAAATGGCAAGGTCAGTTAGGCAATCCAAAATTTTAGAGCTTATTTCAACAAGAGAAATTGAAACTCAAGACGAACTTGTTGAATGCTTGCGCGCAGCAAATTTTGATATAACCCAAGCAACAATTTCAAGGGATATCAAAGAACTTGGCTTAATAAAAATTCTAAGCGCAGAAACCGGAAAATATAAATATTCTCTTGTTGATTCTGGAGAACAAGCGGTTTCTAACAAGTACATATCAATTTTTAAAGAAGCCGTAATTTCAATTAAAACTGCTCAAAACCTTGTTGTTTTAAAGACCATTAGGGCTATGGCAAATTCAATTTGCGGGCTTATTGACAAGCTTAATTTGGATTCTGTTCTTGGCGCAGTTGCCGGCGACGACACTGTTATGGTAATTCTTCCAACAAACGAGCAAGCCCAAAAGGTTGCAACAACAATTGAGGCGTTAATTCATTTTTAAAAAAACAACTCGCTAGGTTAAGTTGTTTTTTTTAAAGAGAAGAGGTTTGTGATTTGTGTTGGGCCCTTAACTAAATAAAAAGAACTCTGATATATATAGAGTTCTTTTTTATATCCTCTTCTTGTCTTATACTGGCCCATTGATTTTTCTTGCTATCTGAGTTTAACCTTTGTTGAGGCGTTTCGACGAATGTCTTCGTCAATTGCGGCGTAGTGCTTCTTTGTTGTGTTAACATCCTTATGGCCCAGAACGTCGGCAACGATATAGATATCCTGCGTTTCGCGGTAAAGGCTTGTTCCATAGGTGCTTCTAAGCTTGTGTGGAGAGATTTTCTTAAGAGGCGTAACCGCTTGGCTATATTTTTTAACCAGGTTTTCAACTGCGCGTGGGGTTATTCTTTTTCTTTGAAGGGAAAGAAAGAGCGCGGGTTCATCTTTATCCAAAGTTTCAATTTTATCTCTTACGTTTAACCATTGAATAAGGGCATCTTTAACTTCGTTTGAGAAATATAAAACGACCTCATTTCCGCCTTTTCTCGTTATTTTAAAGCTGTTATCTGTTAGATTGAGGTCCGAAACATTTAGGCCGACACATTCGCTAATTCGAATTCCCGTTCCCAAAAACAGGGTTAACATTGCAACATCTCTTTCCTTGGTTCTTCTGTTGTATGTAATTTCCCTTCTGGTCAAGTTTTCAGGGGCTTCGGCCTCGTCTAGAAGCTTTGCAACTTCGTCTGGCTCAAGCCTTATGATCTCTTTTTCATGAATTTTGGGCGTTGTAATTTTGGAAACTACATTTGACCTGATTAAATCGCTTTTAAACAGGAATTTGAAGAGACTTCTAATTGCGGAAAGCTTTCTTGCTTTGCCTTTTTCTTTATTTATATGTACTTTTCCGTCTCTTTCAAAATAGGAAACATAGCTTAAAAAGCGCTCAATGTCCCTTGCCTTTATGGAATCTAGATCTGAAAGGGTTATTTCCTTGGGGGATTTTGAAAGATTATTTGCAAGATATGTGAAGAAAAGCTTTAAATCTGCAAGATAATTGACTCTGGTAAGCGACGATGTGTTGTTTTCAATTGAAATAATAAAGTCTTGAACATATCCTGGGAAGAAGGAGAGCTCTTGCATGATTTTCTTTTGATTCTTTAAATCCATTTCGGTGTGGTAACTAACTTTAGCCATATGATTATTATCTCTAAAAAGGAAGTAAATGTCAAATAAATAATAAAAAAATTTGCATAGTATGTGCATAATACGCTTTATTTTGTGTGCTATGCATGCATAGTATTACTTTTCCTACAAAATATATTGAACTTTGTTTTTTATGCGTTTGCAAAAAAATTTGAATGTGGGTATAATATTGTTATTACTTATAAAGGAGCAAGAAAATGATTTCAATAGACATGATTAAAAATGACCAAGAAAAAGTCGAGCGCGCAATTGAAAAGCGTGGGATGAAAATAGATTTTAAACCACTGTTTGAGCTAGATTCAAAGCGAAGAGAGCTTTTAAACAAAGTTGATGTTTTAAAGTCCAAAAGGAACCAGGAAAGTGCAAAAGTTCCGGCTTTGAAAAAAGAGGGGAAGGATTGCAGCGAAATATTTAAAGAAATGAAAATGCTTGGCGAGGAAATTTCTTCCTTGGACGAACAAGTTTCAAAGGTTGAAGAAGAAATTTTTAACTTCCTTGCGCCAATTCCAAATTTGGTTGATGAAGATGTTGTTCCAGGAGGAAAGGAAGCAAACCAGGAGATTAGAAGCTTTGGAGAAAAGCCAACCTTTTCCTTCGAGCCGCTTTCCCATATTGACCTTTGCAAAATAAACGGGTTTATTGATTATCAAGCCGGCGCAAAGCTCTCTGGAAATGGCCACTGGATTTACACTGGCGAAGGGGCAGAGCTTGAATGGGCGCTCATTAATTACTTCATTAATCAACACCTTGAAGACGGATATAAATTTATTTTGCCACCTCACATGCTTGGGTATAAATGTGGGTTCATTGCAGGACAATTCCCAAAATTTGACGATGAAGTTTATTGGCTTGACGAAAAATCTAAAACTGGGAAATTCTTGCTTCCAACAGCAGAAACTCCGCTTGCAAGCATGTATCAGGACTCAATTATTCCAGAGCAGGAACTTCCAATTAAGATGTTTGCATACACGCCTTGCTATCGCCGCGAAGCTGGAAGCTATCGAACGGAAGAGCGCGGAATGATTAGAGGCCACCAATTTAACAAAGTTGAAATGTTCCAAATAACAACTCCAGAGGGGTCTGACGCCGCTTTTGAGGAGCTTGTTTCTAAGGCCGAGAAGTTGGTTAAGGGGCTAGGCCTTCACTTTAGAACAACAAAACTTGCCGCAGAAGATGTTAGTGCAACAATGGCAAGAACCTATGACATAGAAATTTGGATTCCAAGCATGGGGATTTATAAGGAAGTTAGTTCGGCTTCTAATGCAAGAGATTATCAAGCAAGGCGAGGGAATATAAAATATCGAGATTCTAAAACGCAAAAAACGCTTTTTGTAAACACTTTAAATGCAAGTGGTCTTGCAACAAGCCGTTTGTTCCCAGCGCTTTTAGAACAATATCAAAATGAGGATGGAACAATTCGTGTTCCAGAGGTTTTACAACCTTTCATGAGGGGAAAAACTGTTATAGGAAAAGGAAAATAATTTGAAGAAAGGAAAGATTTTAGACAAGGGAATGATTGAAGATTTTGCGCAGAAGGTCAGCGATGATTCTGCGCGAAAGGTTTTCTATCTAATATCTGAATATGTTGATGAAATCGCAACATCACTTTCTCAAACAAATCCGCTTTTAAATGTTCAAAACATTGAGCTTTTGATGGCAGGGGATTTGCTTACAGGAACATTTATCAGCGTTTCCGAGCCAGAATTCTACCTTTCTGTTCGCTCTGCACAAATTGAAATCAATTCTGTTGGGCCAATGGAAAACAAGTTTAGAATCATGTGGAACAGGTTTAAATCCGCTTGGGCAACGAGAAACAAAAATACAAGAAGATATCAGAAAAAGGAAAAGAAAAAGGCTTTAAAGAAAAGCTCTGAGATAACCGAAAAACAGCTTTTAGAAAAAAAGGAAAAGCCATATTCTCTTTTGAATTTCAAAGATGATTTTTTTGAGGGGCTTGTTCAAAACATGACCAACATGACGGTTTTGTACAATACTCCAAGTAAAATTAGAATTTTGGGAAGGGATGAATTTGGGTTTAGAATCAATATAAATCCAGTAATCAAGCACGATGATTACTATAAAGTTTGGAACCCCAATTCAAACAAGTTTATTGAAATATATCTGGATAAGGCAAAAAAGCTTTTAGAAGAGAAAGCAGCCGAAATTTCAAAGCTGAATTCCGTTGATTTTAATGACGAAGATTTGCTTTATAAAATTATAAGAATATTTAAAAATTTGTATTACAATCTTTGCCAATCATATAACTATCAGTTCGTTGAAAGCTTGATTTACGCTTGTCCAAACTCACTCTTTAAAACAAAGGAAGAAGAAAATTATGTCTACAATGTCTTTCTAAAAGTTTTGAACTACTTAAACAATGTTTCGCTTGCTGAAATAAGGTCCATCTACAACCAAGAAGTCAATCTTTATAAACAACACAACATTTCAGTTTTTCAAATTAAAACATTTTTAAAAGATATAAAAAACTATTTAGATTAGGGGAGAAGAATGAAGAGTTACCGAAAAGAGCTTTGGTTCAACATTCCAAAGCGCCGTGGCCTTGTTAACATAACAGAAGATGTTCAAAAGGCAGTTACTGAAAGTCAAATAAAAGAGGGGCTTGTTTTAGTCAATGCAATGAATATAACAGCAAGCGTTTTTATAAACGACGACGAAAGCGGTCTTCATCAAGATTTTGAAACATGGCTTGAAAAACTTGCGCCAGAAAAGCCTTATAGCCAATATCATCACAATGGTTATGAAGACAATGCAGATGCCCATCTTAAAAGAACAATTATGGGCAGGGAAGTTGTTGTTGCAATAACAAATGGTAGATTAGATTTTGGAACTTGGGAACAAATTTTTTATTATGAACTTGACGGATTAAGAAATAAACATGTCTTGATAAAAATAATTGGAGAGTAGCAACAAATTGCGGTATTATATATTTATAACACACAATATCTAGTTAAATTAAAAAAAGAATAACACGTGATTATTCTTTTTTTTTTGGTGCGGAAAACAGGATTTGAACCTGCAAGGAATTGCTTCCACTAGAACCTGAATCTAGCGCGTCTACCAATTTCGCCATTTCCGCAAAGTTTTTGTTGAAGGTTATTCCGCTTCAACAATCAAGGTGAAATTCGCTGAAATCTCGGGATAAACTTTAGCAGTTATCGTGTAGTTTCCAACTGATTTAATGGGTGAGGGGAGCACAATTTTTTTCTTATCTAAATTAATTCCTTCCTTCGAAAGGGCGTTTGAAATTTCTTGGCTTGTTATTCCGCCAAAGATTTTTCCATTCTCTCCAGCTTTAACTGTTAAGCAAAGTGTTTTGGTTTTTAAAAGTGCTGCAAGTTCTTTTGCCTCTTTAATTTCAACAGATTTATGATAGGCCATTGCTTCTTTTTGCTGTTTGTTTTCGTTTAGAGCGGCAGAAGTTGCTTCCTTTGCAAGGCCTTGTTTTAAAAGGAAATTCCTTGCATAACCGTCTGAAACATTGACGATTTCGCCTTTTTTCCCGCTTCCTTTGACGTCTTTAAGTAAAACAACTTGCATAAAAACACCTCACGCATTGTTATTTTATCCAATCTAAGCCGAATTGTCAAGGAAAAGAGCAGAGGTTTAGAATATTCTTGTTTATTTAAGGGAAAATATATATTGAGGAAATTTATGGATATTAGATGTAGAAAGACAACATGTAAATATAACAAGGACCACACTTGCCTTGCAAAATCAATTTTAGTTGATAGAAAGGTTTTGTGTTCAACATATCAGCTTTCGGAGGCCCTTAAAGGAAAAAACAGACAACAAGGCCTCTTAGATAAAGCGGAGGATTATTCAAAAAGAATGTTTGAAAAACCTCCTAAAAATGCACCGATGAGAAACAGAAAGAAAATTGAAATTTCCTGCAAGGCGGACTGCCTTTTCAACAACAACGGAATTTGCAGAGCCAATGGGATTACTGTTAACGATGTAAACTATCCGGTTTGCATGGGCTATTTGCCGAAATAGGGGAACTATTTTATCAAAAAAAGAGGCTTTTAACTATTCGCAAAAGACACATTTTGCGAATAGTTAGTGGCCTTTTTGGCGATTTTTAGGGATATTATGCATTTTTCTTATAATTTGTTTAGTTTTAAAAAATTTGTTTTGATTATGATTTAACAAGCTATGCAAATATAATCCTATTCTAAAAAAAGAACCTATGTTTATTTTATAGGTTCTATTCTGGTTTTCTTAAAATTCCTTCGATGATTTCAATTGTCTTGTCCATATTGTCGTTTTGAATTATCAAATTATAATTTGGCCTATGGGCGCTTTCAAATTCAAAGCGTTCCATTCTTTTATCTATGTTCTTTTCGCCTCTAAGTTTTAATCTTTTAATAAGCTCGTGTTTTGGAACATCTAAAAAGATTGAAACAATTTTAACCTTGTTTCCAAGGCGCTCTGTCATGTTCTTTTGGCCTAAAACGCCAATATCTTTAACATAATTTGTTCCTGAAAAAACGTCGTCTATCGAGCTTTTTAAAATTCCGTAATAATTTCCATGGATTTCTTCATATTCAAACAATTCGTTGTTTTTGATTTTGTCTTCAAATTCTTCTTTCGTTAGGAATATGTATGAATCCGTTTCATCATCGCGGTTTTCTTTGTTTCTTGAGGTGCAAGATTTTAGATATTTTAAATCTGGGTTTTTCCTTAAGAGATGGTTTATAACTGTGTTTTTGCCTGCCCCTGAACAGCCTGAAATTAAAATTAGCATGTAATATTTTCTCCTTACATGCTAATTTTAAATGTTTTAAAATCTTTTGTCAAACAATTATGTTTGATTTTACCAGTTCTTTATAATTTCTTTTAAGCTTTCACCGTATGTGATTGCAGGAACATCTGTTCCAACAATTGCGTCAATTGTCTTTATAATAACGCCGTCTTTGCTTATGGAAACGGTTCCAACTTTTTCTCCCGAAGCTAGTGGCGCACAAATTTTTTCATCTATTTCAACGGTGACGGCATATTGGGCGCCATCTCCCTTTCTTGAAACAACATAGAAATCTTCTGCTGCATAAACTGGAATGGTTTTTACTTTGCTTCGCAAAATTTCAGCTTCAATCAAGCTTTCGCCCGATGAAATTATTTGTTTGTTTTCAAAGTTTGCAAATCCATATGTTAAAAGTTTTGAAGTTTCATTAAACCTAAGTGTTGCATCTTTTGCCCCTAAAACAACGGCTATAAGCCTCATTCCGCCCCTCTCAGCTGTTGCTGTTAAACAATAGCCAGCTTCGTCAGTTGAGCCTGTTTTTCCGCCATCACAGCCCTTAAAATACCTTATTAATTTATTTGTGTTTACAACCTCTGTTTCTCTTCCAGAAGGATGTGTTAACTTGTCCATCCAAATTGTGCTGTAATTAAAATAATCCTTAATTTTTAAAACTTCCTTTGTAAGTTTTGCAACATCCCTTGCCGTTGAATATTGTCCAGGCTCTGGAAGGCCGCTTGCATTTACATAAACAGTGTCATTTAGCCCAAGTTCTTTTGCCCTTTGGTTCATTTTTTTTACAAAGGCTTCTTCTGTTCCTGAAATTTTTTCAGCCAAGGCAACGCTAGCATCGTTTGCAGAGGCAACTATAACGCTTTTTAACATGTCTTCAACGCTGTAATCAACAAAGGGGTCAATAAAAACTTGGCTCCCGCCCATTGAAGACGCATTTTCTGTTGTTGTCAACATTTCGTCAAGGCTTAAATTTCCGGCTTCAATTTCTTCAAATGTAAGCAAAATTGTCATAAGTTTTACAATTGATGCAACTTGAACTTTCTCATCTGGATTCTGCTCAAAAAGAACTTCGCCGCTGTCATAATCAATCAAAATTGCAGACTTTGCATCAACTGATAAATCTGCGCTTTCTGCACTTGCAAAATCAATTCTAAAACTAGATAATGCGCATGCTATGCACATAATACCGCAAAATATTGCGAAACCAAACTTTTTCATAGACTTTCAATGCTCCTTTTAATCTACTTTAGTTTGGCTATCCGTTCGAAAAATATTCTATAAAACCAAAATTATTTTGCTTGAGAAAAAGTATAGAAGCAAGGTTTCAATTCCGTTTAAAATTACAAGTGCAATGAATGTAATTAAAAATTTATCCCAAATTTTACATGTTGAGCCATATCTTCGCTTTAACACTGCCCTTTTGCAACTAAACGAGCAGAATAGACAAATTATAAGTAAACTTATTACTTGGCAAGGGAAAATTATTAGAAGGCATGTTACAAATCCGCCAAGGCCGTTTACAATTATTATTAACGAGCAGTTTAAAGTTAACAAATACGCGCGGTATGTAACTAAAATAAAATTAACTGGAATTAGAAAAATTGAAAAGGAACAAATTAAAGTTAAAACAACAATAACACTTGTTGAAAGCAGCCTTGAAAAGAAAAGGTCGCCCGTTCCAAGTTCTCCTGAAAGATATTGAGAGAGAGAAAAATCGTTGAAATTGATGAGCGAGGCTCCGTTTGAATATCTTATTGCAGTAAAAATTCCAGTTAGAAGACCAATTAAACAAAAGATAATAAGAAACAAGGTTGTCTTCTTGTTTTCTTTAAAAGTGTCGAAAAGCTTGTATTTAAGCCCGCCAAATCTCCGCGAAAAGCTTGGATTTTTCATGGTTTAATATATTCACTTTTTCGACATAAAATTACAAAATTATGCAGCAAGCATCCAATCTATATAAACTCCATATCCTTTTGTTGGGTCGGAAACAAAGACATGGGTAACTGCGCCAACAACTTTTCCGTTTTGCATGATTGGGCTTCCGCTCATTCCCTGAATAATTCCTCCAGTTAAGTTTAAAAGCCGTTTGTCTGTAACTCTAAAAACAAAGCTTTTGTCGCTTGAAGAAGGCTGATAGTTTGCCTTTATTATTTCAATTTCATATTCTTCACTAACGCCGCTTATCGAGCTTATCAATGTTGCCTTTCCTGGCTTCATCGTTAGGCGGCTTGCAACTTCTGCCGTCTTGTTTAAATCTATAATTTTTGATTTGTCTGTTATATTTCCAAAAACGCCAAATTCCGTATTCTTTTCAATTGTTCCCTTTTGGCTTTTCCCTTGCATAAAAACGCCTTTAATTTCTCCTGGGCTTCCCTTCTCGCCCTTCTCTAAACCAACGACGTTGCACGGGTAAACCTTTCCGCTTTTTGCTGGAACAAATGCCCCTGTTTCATAGTCTGTTATTGGATGGCCAAGAGCGCCAAAATCAAGCGTATCGGCCTCAACATAGGTCAAAGTTCCAACCCCAGCGGCGTCGTTTTTAACCCACAGGCCAAGTTTATATTCTCCGTCCTCCTTGTCCAGAACCGGTTTAAGCGAAAGATCAAGCATTTCCTTGTTTCTTAAAACACACAATTTTAACTCTTTTCCATCAAAAGAATCGGAATTTAAAATCTCTTCAAGATCTTCAATTGTCGAAACCTTTTTGTCATTGATTGAAAGAATAATATCACCGCGCTTCAATTTTGAATTTTGAAGCGTGTCAACTGCGCCATTTTCTGTTAGAACACTGTTGTTTCCAAGAACTATTAAACCATCTACATCAATAGAAAGCCCAATAGGACAGCCTCCAAGATAAACCTCTTGTTCGTCTATTAAATTTGCTTCAACAGTTTTAATTGGAATTAGGCCAAAAAGCCTAAAAACAAGCGTTTTAATGCTAAACTTTTCGCCTCCAACATTAACTGTTTTTTCTTCAATGTTGGCCGAAATGTTGCTTCCAAAAATGTTGTCCTCATTAATCTTTTCAACGTCTGAATATGTAATTGGAAGCGACTGGGGAAGATTGTAAATATTTAAAAGTTCACTGTTCAAAAAAAGAAGCAAAAGCGAAAGTCCAATAACACCTAGAAAAACCGCTAAACTAATTTTTTTCTTCATCTCAATCCCTCGTCAAAACTTTTTTTAGTTTGCGCGGAATTGATTTGGTTTATTCTATTGTGGCTTTAAACTTGCTGTTTGACTCCAAAAGTTCTTGGGTTAGCTCAAGCTTTTTATCGTCATAACTTCCATAAGTTAATTTTGCAATTTCTTGGCAAATTTGTTCGCTTGAAAGCTGCTTAGCTTCCGTTTCCGTTCTTCCATCTTTTTCAGATTTTGAAACCAAAAAGAAACTGTCGCCCATTGCGGCAACTTGTGGAAGGTGTGTTATGCAAAGAAGCTGGAAGCTTTTTGAAAGCTTTGCAATTTTTTTTGCAACGGCGTTTGCAATTTTTCCGCTAATTCCAGAATCAACTTCATCTAAAATCAGGGTTTGGCTGCTGTTTTGGCTTGCTATTATATTTTTAAAAACAAGCATGAACCGGCTTAGCTCTCCTCCGGAAATTGTTCTTGCAAGCGGTTTTAATTGTTCTCCAAAGTTTGCACTAAACAAAAATTCAACGTCTTCAAGACAATTTATCGAATAGGAAGAAACATCAAAAATTGAATCATAAAGCTTTATGAAATTTACCTTAAATTTTGCCTTTTCAATTCCAAGTTCTCCAAGGCCATTTTCAATTTTTTCTTCAAGTTCGGTTGCACACTTTCGGCGATATTGCCCAAGCTCCAGAAGCTTTTTCTCCGCCTGAATTAAAAGGTTTTGTTTTTCTTCCTCTTTTTCTTTTAAAATTTCCTCTGCGTTTTCAAGTTTTATAAGCTCCTCGCTTGCACTTTGAAGATAGGCAAGAACATCTTCAATTGTTGAGCCATATTTTCTCTTTAAATTGTCCAACATGTCTTTTCTTTCAATTAGCTTGTCAATTGAATTTTCGTCTAAAACATAGTCCTCTGAAAGCGAAAAAAGCCCGTCTGATGCGCCCTCTAAATTGGCCAAGCCCTCTTCAAGCGATGTTAAAATTTCTGAAACTTTTTCGTCATATTTTTCAACTGATTTGAGGCTTGAAATTGCGCCTCTTAAAAGCGAAAGGCTTCCATTTTCGCTGTTTAAATATTCTTCCGAACTTGCAATGGCCTCAGAAATTTTTTCAAAATTTGAAAGCTTTAAAAGCCTTTCATTAAGCAATGTGTCTTCGCCTGCTTTAAGATCGGCCTTTTCAATTTCATCAATTTGATATTTTAAAAGGTCAATTTGCCTTTCTCTGTTTGCCTCGCTTCCTCCAAGCGCTTGGATTTCTTTGGTAACATTGTTTAAACGCTGAATTAACTCCTCTGCCTCATGAAACAGGGGTTGATTTGGCTTATATGAGTCCAACAAAGAAAGATGATTTTTTTGCTTTAAAAGCGAAACTCCTTCGTTTTGGCCATAGGAATCAACAAGTGCTTCTCCAAGTTGTTTTAGCATTGAAAGAGGCGCAATTTCGCCGTTTATTTTAACATCTCCCTTTCCGCTTGTTGAATATGTTCTTGAAATAAAAATTTCTTCGCCGCAAGGAATGTCATAGCTTGAAAGGATTTTGCAGGCAGCGCTGCTTGGAGAAGAAAAAATTGCCGAAACTTTCATGCTTTCTTCTCCTGCGCGAATAAGAGTTTTATCCGCCTTTTCTCCAAGCACAAAATTTAATGCATCAAAAATAATGCTCTTACCTGCGCCAGTTTCGCCAAGAACAACGTTAAAGCCGCTTGAAAAATTAATTTCAAGCGATTTGATAAGTGCAACATTGTTTATCTTTAGTTTTTCTAACATATTTTCCTATCTATAATTGTCTGGAAGGTCATTTTCAAAAAGAATGACATCGCCCTCCTTTGCAATTTCTTTAAGTTTAATTCTAGCTTCAATCAACGATGCTGCAAAAAGAATGTTTTCGCTATTGAAGTTTTCGCCAAGAAGCCCCTCGTTAATTGCGTCCATATTGGTTTTATTAACTATAATAACAATATCTGCAACTGAGGCCATTTTCCTTCCAAAATTGACATTTTCTTCCCTTTCCTTTTGGCCAAGCTCAACAAGCCCTGGGGTTACAATTATTTTTCTTCCACCTTTAAAAAGCTTTAAAACTTCAAGCGCGCGCTCAGAGCCCTCAACGTTTGAATTATAGGCGTCGTCAATTATAACAAGGCCATTTTCTCTTTTAACTTCAAGCCTGTGATTAATTGGAACAAGCTTTGAAATTCCAATTTTAATCTGTTCCATGCTCAGGCCAAGATTGTATGCAAGCGCAGCACAAACCAAAATGTTTTCAAGGTTATGTCTGCCAATCAATTTTGTTTTACACTGAACTTCGTTTTCTTCAATTACCAAAACAAAGGAAATTCCGCTGCTTGAAACTTTGACATCCTTAGCATGGGCAAAGGCCTTTGGATTGGAAACTCCCGTTATATATTTTCTAATTTCACATTGCTCATAAAGTTTAACGCAACCTTCATTGTCGCCGTTGAATATTGCAATTCCGTCTTCTGGAAGAGCTTTGATAAGCTCATTTTTTGTTTTTGCAATGTTTTCAAGGCTTCCAAATGTTGCAAGGTGTTGGCTTCCAACTGAAGTTAGAATTCCATATTGAGGTTTGACTATGTCGCAAAGATATTTTATGTCTCCAACTTGTTTTGCGCCCATTTCTGTTATCAAAACATCGTGATTTGGTTTTAGATAATCCAAAACAACTCGCGTAATTCCCATTGGCGTGTTGAAGCTGTGTGGCGTTATGCAAACGCTGTAATTTTCTGAAAGGATTGTGTTTAAAATATACTTTGTGCTTGTTTTGCCATAGCTTCCTGTAATTCCAATTTTAATTAAATTTGGAAATTTCTTTAGTTTTCTTTTGGTTTTGCTAATATAGCGTTTGCAATTCAAATTTTCAAATGGAACTAAAATTCCGTGGGCAATTGGAACTGTTAGCGGAAGCAAAAGCGGAGTTAGTGAGATGCTTGCAAATCTAACATATGGAATGAACTCCGTTGTAAAGTAAATTATAACAAAAGTCAGTCCTGCCATCAAAAGTCCGTGAACGATGCAAAGCCTTGTCATTCTATATGTTTGAACAAGCGGCGTCTTTTGAGGTACTTGGTACATGTTGACGATGAAAACAATTGTAAAGTAGAAATAGAAAATTAACCCTAAATAAGAAAAGTAACTGTCTCGGCTAATATAGGAGTCGAACAAAGCAACGGTTACAAGCATGCATGCCAAGCTCATAAAGGAAAGAAGCGCAATTCTACCAATGTATTTAGCGTGGGTGTCCTTAAGCCAAACTTTGTAGCCCTGAATTTTATATCCAGAAAGCTGAAGAACATGCAAAAATTTATATCCGCAAAAACAAAGCATAACGCCGTTGACAACCGAGAGCGCAATTGCAATGTATAAATTTGGGTTTGATGCATCAAAAAAAGCCATACTATCCCTTTTATATGAAAATAATCAAGTTTTAGTATACTACTAAATGAAAATTTTTAAAAGCAAATTAAACATCTTCGCCCAGAAGAAAGTTTAAAATTGCAAGGTTGGTTTCACGCGGCTTTTTTAAGTAAACAAAATGGTCGCCACCTTCTATTACAACAAGGGTGCTGTTTGGAATTAGTTTTCGAAGTTTTTTTGCCATGTATAGCGGCGTTTCGGTGTCCAAATTTCCTGAAACAATCAATGTTTTAGCCTCAATATGCTTACAAATTTTTGACAGAACTTCACCAATTATGTTGTTAAAAGTTTGTTTCATAACTGGAGAAAGAATTTTGTAATCCGGAGAGCCAAAATTTCCAGCTTTTTTGCTGCCAATTTTTTTGTAAAACTTATATAAAAGAACTTTCCCCTTTGTTTTAAAAGAAAACCTTGGCTTTAACCCCGCTGAAGAAATCAAAATAAGGAAATCCGCTAAATCCGCCAACTTAATTGCAACCCTTCCTCCAAAAGAATGGCCAAAAAGAACAATTCGCTTAATGGTTATCCCATTATCTTTTAAGATTTTTTTTGCAATTGAAATAATCTCACTTGTCAAATTACAATAATCGTCTAGGCTCCAGGGAGAAGAAGGCTCGCTGTCGCTCTTCCCAAATGGCGGAAAATCAATTAGAAGAATTGATTTACCTTTAAATTGACTTGAAAGCGGCTTCATTAAGTTAAGATTTGAACCCCAACCATGAAGGAAAACAAAAAGACCTTCTCCAGAAATTTCAAGCTCATAATTTATTCTAACATTTTTGTATAAATGTTCCATGTAAATTGCTATGAAAAAAAGCACAATAATGTGCTTTTAGTACTATGCAACTCAATATATTGTGTAGTATGCTTGCATACTATTCCATATTTAAGGCCTTTCTAACCTTTCCTTCAATTTCATCAAGGAGGGCTTTATCCGCAGCGAGATATGCTTTTGCGCTCTCTCTTCCCTGGCCAATTTTGTTGCCCTCATAGGAATACCAAGCGCCTGTTTTTTGAACAATGTCCTTTTCAACTGCAAGGTCTAAAACGTTTCCTTCTCTTGAAATTCCCTTTCCAAAGACAATTTCAAAATCTGCTGTTTTAAATGGTGGAGCAAGTTTGTTCTTAACTACCTTAACCCTTGTTTTAGACGCAATAACTTGATTTGAAGAATCTTTAATTGATTCAATCTTTCTAACATCAAGGCGAAGACTTGCATAGAATTTAAGAGCTTTTCCACCTGTTGTTGTTTCCGGCGTCCCGCCAAACCCCATTGTGTTAAGCTTTTCTCTAAGCTGATTGATAAAGATTATGCAAGTGTTGCTTTTGCTTGTTATAGCCGTGATTTTCCTAAGCGCCTGGCTCATTAGCCTTGCTTGAAGCCCCATGTGTGAATCGCCCATATCTCCGTTTATTTCAGCCTTTGGAGTTAAAGCTGCAACGGAGTCAATTACAATTATGTCAACCGCGCCGCTCTTAACAAGCGCCTCACAAATTTCAAGCGCTTGCTCGCCGTTGTCCGGTTGGGAAACATAAAGTTCTGATATGTTGACGCCAAGTTTTTCTGCATATGTTGGGTCAAGCGCATGCTCTGCATCAATGAAGGCAGCAGTTCCGCCAGCCTTTTGACATTCCGCCAAAATGTGAAGAGAAACTGTTGTCTTTCCAGAAGATTCTGGGCCATAGATTTCTATAATTCTTCCCTTTGGAACGCCTCCAATTCCAAGCGCATAGTCCAAAGACAGACAGCCCGTAGGAATTACGTCAACCTTTTGAATTGGCGCGTCGCCAAGTTTCATAATTGCACCTTTTCCAAATTGTTTTTCAATTTGGCTGATTGCAAGATCTAAATTGCTTGATTTATCTGTTGTTTTTTCTGCCATAAATTTCTCCTTTAACTCCTTTATTATAACTCATTTTCTTCCAAATAGAAATCGTTTTTACGCAATTTTTTAACAAGATAGAACAAGGCCGCTTGCGCTGCTGTTTCAATTACCTCTTCTCTTGTTCCAACAAACTTATTTTTAAAAACATCAATTCTGTTCTTGTTTCCAATTGCAATAAAAACAAGGCCGGCATCTTCGCTTTGGTTTACAGAGGAGGCAAATCCAGTTGTTGCAATTGCAATGTCTGCTCCGCTTGTTTCTAAAAGGCCCTTTGCCATGTCATATGTTGTTTGAACGCTAACACTTGTATGCTTATCAAGCGTTTCCTTTGAAACGCCAAGACGGTTTTCTTTTGCCTGGTTGGAATAGGTAACCACGCCCTCCAAAACAACCTCGCTTGCGCCAAGATTTTTCTTTATAAGGCTGCTTACAATTTGGCCGCCGGTTATGCTCTCTGCCGTTGCCAAGGTTAATTTATTAATTTTTAAAAGCTCGAAGGCAACTTGTTCTAAAGCAATGTCGCTCTCTGCATAGATATATGGATTTAACTTCTCAAAAATCTCTCTTGTAAATTCATAAAAATAGACATTGTTTTCTCCCGCCTTAAGAGAAACGTCAACTAAAAGCCCATTTCCACTGAACTCAACAAGTGTTCCATGGCTGTCTGCAATAAGTGAGGATAAAAGCGACATTGCGTCGCTTTTCGAAATTCCAAAACATTTAAAGATGTTACTTTTCAATTTCTTCCTTTCCTTTCTTGGATTTTCCGCTTACAACTTCCCAGTTTTTAACAAGATAATTTATTCCTGAGAGAATTGTTAGAAGTGTTGCAAGGCCAAGCAATACCCAGTTTATTATTTCAAAAACAAATAACCCTGTTCCAGTTACAACTCCGCTTGTGTAGAAATATGAAAGAAGGAAAAGCGCAGGAATTGAAATGTCTTGAACAATTGCTTTAATTTTTCCAAACCAATCGGCGGCCATAACAAAGTTCTTTGTTGCGGCAACTTGCCTAAAGGCGCTTATAATAAGCTCTCTCCCAATTATGATTATTCCAGCGATAACGCCATATGGCGCAGGAACTGTTAAATCACACAAAACTAAAAGCAACGCGGAAGTTACTAAAAGCTTGTCTGCAATTGGGTCCAAAAACTTTCCAAGGTCAGTAACAAGGTTTCGCCTCCTTGCAATTTGGCCGTCCAACATGTCCGTTAGCGCCGCAACAACAAAAATTACAAGCGCAACAATCTTTCCCCAGCCGTCTGGAATAAAACTTGCAAGATAGAAAAAGATCATAAACGGAATTAAAATAATTCTCACAATAGTTATTTTATTTGGCAAATTCATAATCAAATCTCCTTAAAAGTATTATACTTTAAACCTTAAAAATTTCAAAGTGTTTTATCTTCATCTAAAACTTTTGCAGTGAAAAAGTAATCTTCAAAACCTGTTAGAACAACTTTATAAAATTTTCCAGCTTCAACCTTCTCGCTTGAATCTAGTTTAACGCAAAAGTCAACATCTGGCGACATCTGCGCTGTTCTACACTCGAAATATCCCTCTTCGGGAATAAACCTGTCAACAACAATTTCCTCCGTTCTTCCAATTTTTGAAAGGTTATTTCCAAGGGCAATTTTGCTTTGAACCTCCTGGATTTTTTTAAGCCTTTTCCTCTTGATAAATTCTGGAATTTGACCCTTCATATAAAAGGCTTTCGTCCCTTCCTCTCTTGAATATGCAAAGAAACCAACGTTGTCCAATTTTGCTTCTTCTAAGAATTCAACAAGTTTTTTAAATTGCTTTCTGCTCTCTCCAGGGAAGCCAACTATAAAAGTTGATCGAATTAAAATTTGTGGATAATTTGTTTTAATATTTTTAATAAGCTGTCTTGTTTCCTCTTCTCCACACCTTCTGTTCATGTCTTTCAAAATTTTGTCGTCAATGTGTTGAAGCGGAATGTCCAAATATTTGCAAATTTTTGGCTGAGAATTTATGTAAGCCAGAAGCTGGTCCGAGACCAGCTCTGGATAGCAGTAGTGCAACCTAATCCACTTCAAATCCTTAATTTTAACAAGTTCTTCAAGCAGTTCAATTAGTTTAACTTCACCATATTGATCCATTCCATATCTTGTTACATCCTGCGCAACAACAATAAGTTCTCTTGCGCCCTTTGAAACAAGTTGTTTTGCTCGACTTACAACTTCAGGGATCGTCTTAGAAATGTATCTCCCTCTGATCCTTGGAATTGTGCAGTACGCACAAGCATTGTTACAGCCGTCTGCAATTTTTAAAAAGGCATAGTGGGCTGGCGGAATTATAAATTGATTGCTCTCATAGTTGTATTTGACTTCAACGTCATATAAATCTGCGATAATTTGAACAATGTTTTTGTTGTCCTTAATTTGAACAAACTTATCAACTTCTGGAAGAAATTTTTCAAGCTCTTCCAAATATCTTTGAGGAAGACAACCAGTTACAATGATCTTTTCAATTTGGCCATTTGCTTTTAGTTGTGCCATTTCCAAAATGTTGTCAATTGCCTCTTTTCTAGCAGAAAGAATGAAGGCACACGTATTAATTATAACAATCTGAGCTTTGCCAGAATTTGCAAAAGAAAAGCCAAATTTGGAAAGATTGTGCATTATCTCTTCCAAGTCAACTTTGTTCTTGTCGCAACCAAGTGATATGAAGGCAATTTTCTTTTGTTTTAAATCCATCTATTCAACATCTCCAAAAATTTCTCGATATTCTTCCATTGTCATAAACACTGGGCGCTGTTTAGAGCCCTCTGCCGGGCCAACATAGCCCTTCTGCTCCATTTCATCAACCAGATTAGCCGCGCGCGAAAAACCAATTCTAAACCTTCTTTGAAGCATTGTAATTGATGCTTGGCCGTTTTCAATAAACAACTTTAACGCATATGGCAAAAGTTCGTCGCTTTGATCTGGGTTGTGAGCAAATGGATTTCCGCCATATCCTTTTGGTGCATTTACAACATCGTTTGCAACTTCCATATCAAAATCATAGTTGTTGTTAGATTTAACAAATTCAACAACATTTTCAACTTCCTTTCCATCGATGTAGCAGCCCTGAATTCTCGTTGGTTCTGCTTGGTCGCTTGGTGCATAAAGCATGTCGCCCTTGCCCAAAAGTTTTTCTGCCCCAGCAGAATCTAAGATTGTTTTAGAGTCAACAAAGCTTGTAACGGCAAAGGCAATTCTTGATGGGAAGTTTGCCTTAATTGTTCCGGTAATTACGTTAACAGACGGCCTTTGCGTTGCCAAAATTAAGTGAATTCCCGCTGCTCTTGCCTTTTGAGCGAGGCGCATAATTTTTTCTTCAATCTCCTTTTTAGCAAGCATCATCAAATCTGCAAGCTCGTCAATTATGATGACAATTAGCGGAAGTTTTTCGGCTTGGCCAGAGAGAACTTGTTGGGTTGAATTATATTCTGCAAGGTTTCTTGCCTTTGCCTCTTGAAAAAGCCCAAATCTTCTTTCCATTTCATTTATTGCCCAGGTTAAAGAATTAACTGCCTTTTCAGTTTCTGTTATAACATTTGGAAGCATTAAGTGTGGAAGACCGTTATACATTGAAAACTCAACGCGTTTTGGGTCAATTAAAATAAGTTTTAAATCTTCCGGCGAAGCTTTATAAAGCATTGATATAATGATTGAATTCAAGCAGACGCTCTTACCAGAACCCGTTGCGCCCGCAACTAAAAGGTGTGGCATCTTCTCCAAATTGCAAATTCTTATTGCCCCGCTAATTTCCTTTCCAAGTGCAAATGAAAGCGGGCTTTTTGCCTCTTGGAATTCTTTGCTTGAAAGAATTTCTTTGATTCCAATTGTTGTAATTTTGTCGTTTGGAACTTCAATTCCAACAACGCTTCGCCCAGGAATTGGCGCCTCAATTCTTATGTCTCCGTTAGAAGCAAGGTTTAGCGCAATGTCATCTTGATGGGCAAGAATTTTCTTAACAGGAACGCCAACTGGCATTTCAAGCTCATATCTGGTAACAGAAGGGCCAACAACAATTCGAGTAACTTTTGCGTTGATGTTGAAAGTTTCAAGCGCAGCCTCCAAAACTTGGGCCTTCTTTTGAACGCTTTCTTGAAGTTCTGTGTTATCACTTTTAACGTCAAACAAAAGGTCAAGCGTTGGCGCAACATATTTGTGGTGTTGTTTAACTTTTGGTCTTTCAACCCTGTTTTCTGGCTGCTTTGCAGCTGGTTTTAGCTTTTCTGCGCTGATGTTGATGTTTGGCTCATCTTTCATAATCTTTTCAATTATGTCGCCAGCAACAGCTTTGCTCTCTGGAGAGTTAAACGAACTGTCGTCATCTAAGTCTACAAAGGCAGAAGACAAAGTTTCTGGCTCTTGCGAAATTTGTGGCTTTTGTTCAACAATTTCTGGCTGAGCTGAAAAATCCTCAATCATGTCTGCTTCTTGCTTGATTGCAGAAATGTTTTCTTCAACTTCGCGAGCAAAATCTGTTTTATTTTGCTGGCTGTTTTCCCTTTTCTCAAAAATTTTCATCTCAGTTAGCTGAGGCGGTGTTAAAAGATATTCCTTTCGCGAAAGTTCGTTCCTTTCAAATTTTTCTCTAAGCGAAGGCTCTTTTTTAACTGGTTCAGAAGAGGCAATAACCTCACCGTTTCTAATTAAGCCAAGGCGCTTTCGCGCGCTTGAAGCCTTTTCTTCCTCAATTTTTTGTTCCTCAATTTTTCCGTCCAAAGTAATTTTTGGCTTATTCTTTTTTCTTTCAATTGCTGCGTCAATTTTTGCAAGCGTTTTCTCGTTTCCGTCTGTTCCATTAG
Source organism: uncultured Clostridia bacterium (assembly GCA_944380415.1). Classification (GTDB taxonomy): domain Bacteria; phylum Bacillota; class Clostridia; order Christensenellales; family UBA1242; genus UMGS687. Next base: position 26,053 of record CALWHN010000003.1, read on the forward strand.
ATGCAGAAAAAAGCTCCCCGTCCTTTCCAACCAAGTTTCCTTCTCTGTCTAAAATCCACTCGCTTTTTGGAGCATTTTTCTGAATTTTTGCCTCATACTTCTCCTGCTGTTTTTTAAGTTTTAATTCTTCCTTCTGCCTTTGAAGTTTAAGCGGTGCATTTTCTGCCGCTTTCTTTTTAACATATAGAAGATAGTCTGCAATTAAACAAGAAAAAACAACAAGTGAAATTGCAAAAATTGCATAAACTCCGGCAGTTCCAAAGGCATATTTAAACGGTGAAATTATAAGCCCAATAATGATTCCCCCGGGTGTTAATTGCGCCGTGTAGTTATAGCCCAAAAACTCAAAAAAACCGCCAGAAAAATTTCCAACAATTATGTTTTGGATTATTGCAAGAAGAGAAACTAGCGCGCAAATAATATAGGCCGTGTATTTAACCGGCAAAACATATTTTTTCTTGTTGATAAGCGCAAGGCCAACAAAGAACAAAATGATGAAAATTGGATAGGCAAAAAGACCAAAAGTTCCAAGCAAAAAATATCTAAGCGGCTTTATTAGGCCAGTAAACAAAACTAAAAAGGCAAAGGAACATAAAACGATTAGCCCAATTCCAATTCCTAAAACAAATTTTCTTTTATTTTCATAGGATAGTTTAATCATACCCAATAATTATAACACAAAGAAAACAAAGATAAAATAGAAAAATTGAATTTTTTATATTTTTTTCGCAGCAAATGAATAAAGTTTGATTTACTGCACAATATAAAGGCGTAAAGAAAAGCTTCCAGGCTTTTTGGAAAAACTTTCTTTACCGTAGCAAAAGCTGCCGCAGTTATCAGTTTGCGGCAGCTTTTGCATTATTTTAAAATCTTTAAAATCTCTTTTTTAATATTGGAAACAGAGAACCCATATTTTTTATAAACTTCCGTTCCGCGCCCGCTCTTTCCAAATTTGGTAACATTAATAAGCTTTCCCTTTTCTCCAATATATTTATACCAAATTGGGTCGGACGAAGCTTCAATTGCAATTCTTGCTTTAACATCTTTGAACAAGACGGAGTTTTTATATTGTTCGCTTTGTCTTTCGAATTCTTCCAAACAAGGGAAGGAAACTACGGCAACTTTAACGCCGCTTTTATTCATTTCTCGCTTAACGCTCATTGCAAGTTCAACTTCGCTTCCCGTTGCATATAAAACTAAATTAACCTTCCCGGGGTCTTTTTCAAGGACATATCCTCCTCGGCTTGCCTGTTCAATTGTTCCTTTTTGTTCATACAAATCTTGCTTTGAAAGAACAAAACATGTTGGAGATTCAGTGTTTAAAGCCAAATTATATGAGGCAATAAGCTCACTAACATCGCACGGCCTACAGACATTTACATTCGGAATTTGCCTAATTGTTCCAAGTTGTTCAACTGGCTGGTGGGTTTCGCCGTCTTCTCCAACTAGCAGTGAATCATGGGTAAAGAAATACAAAACCGGTTGATTCATAAGCGCGCTCATTCTAAGCGCTGGAAGAAGATAATTTGAAAAAACAAAGAAAGTTGAAACAAAAGGCCTAAGCCCCGCATAAAGAGAAATTCCGTTTGCAATTGCCGCCATGGCGTGCTCTCTAATTCCAAAGGCAATGTTTCGCCCGCGCCTATTTTCTGGGCTATAAATTCCCCCATCTTCAATAAAGGCTTTTGTTGACGCTGCAACATCGGCAGCCCCGCCAACAAAATTTGGATATCTTTCCGCAATCAGATTTAAAATTCTAAAGTTTGCCTCTCTTCCGCTAATCTTTTTCTCTTTAATCTTGTTCCCAACAATTTTTTCAACGTCAATTGGCTTTTTATCCAAAAATTGAGAAAGTTGTTTGTATAATTCAGGGTTTGTCTTTGAATATAGGTTGACTTTTCTTCTCCACTCCATCTCAATTTCAAAGTTCTTGTCCGTTGTTATTTTACAAAATTCCTTGAGATCATCTGGAACGACAAACGGTTCGCTTGTAATTTGAAGAGATTTCTTATAGACCTCAAGCTCTTCTTGGCTCAGCGGCCTTCCGTGGATTGCCGGCTTTCCAGCATATGGAGTTCCAAAGCCAATTACAGTGTCAAAGATTATAATAGTTGGTTTTGTTGCGCTTTGCTTTGCATGGGAAATTGCCCGCGTAACTGCACGATAGTTGTTTCCGTTTGGGCAGTGAATAACATTCCAGCCTTGCGCCTCGAATTTGGCTGCAACATTTTCAGTGTTGGAAATATTTAAATCTCCGTCAATTGTAATTGAATTTCTGTCGTAAAGCAAAATTAGATCTTTTAATTTTAGCGTTCCAGCAAGGCTGATTGCCTCAAGCGCAACGCCTTCCATTAAACATCCGTCGCCCGCAAGCACATATGTTTTATTTGAAAAAATTGGGTCGTCTAAAACATTAAATCGTTCAGCAAGCAAGCTTTGAGCAATTGCAAGGCCAACGGCGTTTGCAACCCCTTGGCCAAGCGGGCCTGTTGAAACCTCAACTGCTGGTGTTTCTCCAAAATGTGGATGCCCAGGGGTTATGCTTCCATATTTTCGATAGTTCTTTAAATCTTCAGAGCTGATTGGAAAACCAAACATGTGTTCAATTGTGTAGAGAAGAGGGCAAAGATGGCCAGCAGAGAGAACAAAACGATCTCTGTTTAAAAACTCTCTATCTGAAGACGAAAAAATTAAATGATCTTTGAAAAGCGCAAACAAAATTGTTGCTGCTCCAACAGAAGAGCCAGTGTGGCCAGAATTTGCATTCGTGATTGTTTCGGCCGTTATTGCCCTTGCAACATTAATACATTTTTGTTCAATTTTCATTCTTTCTCCAAAATTTGATCTTCCAAGTTCTCAATCAAACTATCTAATTTAGATATATCATATTTTACAATTAAATTGCAATTTTTTTTAAGGAAATTATCCCTTTGATTAAAAACAAGCCTTGATATTTCATAATTATGCAAGTTTTCTGTTTCAATTCCTGAATTTAACAATTCTTCAACTCTTTTGTTAAACTGGCCTTCCGTTTGCCTTAGATAAATAATTGTGTTGCTTGAAGAAATTGCATCAAAATTGTTTGAAAAAGTTTCATAGGACATTGAAAGGACGGTTCTTTCAAAGGTGTTCAAGCCAAAAACAACCTTTCGCTCTTCTTCTTTCATATAGTTAATTCCACAAACCTTTTCCATTTTTGCTTTGTCGAAAAGAGAATAGGAAATCATCTCCTCCGAGTTCAAATAAAAAAATTCCAGCCTTTGGGCAAGCAAAAGGCCAATTTTTTTTAAGTCTTCTTCAATTAAGCCAACTAAAAGAACATTGTTCATATTCTAAACCTTTGCTATAGTTTAGCATAAAATTAATTTTTTAAAAAAAGAATTTTATTTTTTTTCAAAAAGAAGTTAACGAAAAATAAACGGGCTATGCCCGTTTATTATTCCCTAATCTAAGCTTCTTAAAAAAGAATTTTTAACATATTTTTTTGCAATTTCAAGCGCGCGAAAGAAATCTTCTCTTTTATGAGGAATTGTTATATATGGCTTATCCAAAAATTCTGGCGGATTATATTTTTGAATTGCATATGCTTTTGCGCCGCAAATCAATTTTCCAATTTCCTCAATGTCCAAAAGCGAAACATCAGGTGCGAAAGTCGTTCTAAACTCATAATCAATGTTGGAATTTTTTAAAAGGTCAATTGTTTTGACAATCTTTTCAAAGTCAACTTCTCTTCCAACAAGTTTGTTGTAATTCTCCTTTGAAGTTTTAACATCCATCGCAACGAAATCTAACAAATTATCTTTCAATAATTTTTCCACAACGTCCGGATTTGTTCCATTTGTGTCCAATTTGACTTTAAATCCCAATTCTTTAACTTTTCTTATGAAGCTTTCAAGTTCAGCGTTAAGCGTTGGCTCTCCCCCAGAGATGACAAGCCCATCTATAAACCCTTTTCTCTTAGCAAGAAAATTTAAAACTGCTTCCTCAGAAATAACTTCGCTTGATTTGTCTTCAATAATTCTTCTGTTATGGCAATACCAACAATTAAAGTTGCAGCCAAAGGTAAAGACAACTGCGCTGATATAATTTGGATAGTCAACAAAGGAATTTTTTATAAATCCAGAAAATTTCAATCTCTTCTCCTTAAACTATTTGATCCTCTTTAATGACAAATTTCTTTCTGAGGTCATATTCCTCTCGTTTAGAGTCGTTAAAGTCTTGAACCATTCTCAAATATCCAACAACTCTGCTCCAAACTTCTGTTTTTTCGCCACATTCAGGACATTCAAAATGCTCGCCCGCAATGTAGCCGTGGTTTTGACAAATGCTGAAAGTTGGAGTTATTGAAATGTAAGGCATTTTGTTGTTATTAAATATCTTTTGAATAAGTTTTTTAGCAATTTCTTTATCTTCAATTTTCTCGCCCAAATACAGGTGAAGAACTGTTCCGCCGGTGTAAAGCGATTGCAATTCATCTTGAAGTCTGACAACTTCAAAGATATCATCGGTAAATTCAACAGGAATCTGAGTTGAATTGGTGTAGCATGGCTCTTTTTGGCCTGCTGTTATGATGTTCGGGAAACGCTTTTTATCAATTCTTGCAAGCCTTGCGCTTGTTCCTTCCGCTGGAGTTGCTTCTAGGTTATAGCTGTTTCCTGTTTCCTTTTGATATTCAACCATTTTCTCTCTTAGGTGGTTCATAACCCTAATTGCAAATTCTTGGCCTTTTTCTGTTGTTATGTTTTCATCTTTTCCGAACAAGTTCATAATTGCTTCGTTCATTCCAACAATTCCAATTGTGTTGAAGTGGTTCGCCCAATATGAACCAGAGCGCTTTTTAACATCTCTTAAATAGAACTTGCAATATGGATACAATCCGTCTTCCGTTTGTTTTTCTATAATTTTTCTCTTTATTTCTAGCGAAACTTTTGCTGCATCCGCAAGTTTATCTAGCCTTTGCATAAACTCTTCTTCGTTTGAAGAAAGATAGCCAAGTCTTGGAAGGTTTATTGTTACAACGCCAATTGAACCAGTTAGTGGGTTTGAGCCAAAAAGTCCACCGCCACGCTTTTTAAGTTCACTGACATCAAGCCTCAGCCTGCAACACATTGAAACTGCGTCTTCTGGCGAAAGGTCGCTTGTTACATAGTTTGCAAAGTATGGAATTCCATATTTGCATGTCATGTCCATAATTTTGTCAACAACTTCGCTGTTCCAATCCAAGTTCTTTGTAACGTTGATTGTTGGAATTGGGAAAGTGAAAACTCTTCCCTTGCTGTCGCCTTCAAGCATGACGTCACAGAGCGCCTTATTGAACAAATCCATTTCCTCTTGATAGTCGCCATAGGTTGTTTCCTGAGGAACTCCGCCGATTATAACTGGCTGGTCTTTTAAAGTTTTTGGAACTTTAATGTCAAGAGTAACGTTTGAAAACGGACATTGGAAACCAACTCTCGTTGGAACATTCATGTTGAAAACAAACTCTTGAATTGCTTGTTTAACTTGGCTGTATGATAGGTTGTCTGCACGAATAAATGGAGCGCTGTAAGTGTCAAAACTGCTCCATGCCTGAGCGCCAGCAGTTTCGCCCTGGGTTGTAAAAGTTGCATTGACAATTTGACCCAAGAACGAGCGAAGGTGTTTTGGAGGCGAAGAACTAACCTTTCCAGCAACGCCTGTAAAACCATCAACTAAAATTGCTCTCAAATCCCAACCAACGCAGTATGCGCCAAAGAATCCAAGGTCATGGATGTGAATTGCACCGCTAGTGTGAAGATCTCTTATGTAATCTGGATAGATTTCATTTAGCCAATAGCTTTTTGTAAAAGCTTCTCTAACATAGTTGTTAAGGCCAGCAATGCTTCTTTGCATGTTGGCGTTTTCCTTAACCGCCCAATCCTTCTCTGCTAAATAGTTGTCAAACATGTCAATTGTTGCGCCGATCAGCGCGTTTTGTTCCCTTGCTTGTTTCCTTTTTTCTCTGTAGAGAATGTAGGACTTTGCAACTTGGGCGTGGCGGTTTTCAATTAAAACTTTTTCAACGCAGTTTTGAATTTCTTCAACAGTTGGAATTTTGTTTCCAAACATCTGTTCAAGCTTTTCAGAAACTTCGCTTGCAAGTTTTTCTGCTGTTTCGCGGTCGTCCCCCCCGCAGGCTCTTGCCGCTTTGAAAATTGCATCTGCAATTTTCTTCTCGTCAAAGTTTTGAAATGTTCCGTCGCGCTTGTAAACTTGTGTTATCATATTTGCTCCTTTAATTTTTTTCTTCACAACCTATATATAGTTTTTGTGGTTGCACATTTATGCTATCACAACACAATATCTTGTGTCAACTTTTTGTCGCAATTTTTTTAAATAACTAAATTTTTTGTTTAAAAATGCCATAATTTTTGAAGGCAAAAAAACATAAATTTGGCTTAATCTTTCGGCTGTGTGGCAACATTTAATAATTAAGAATTTTTAAGAAAATCATATATTTAAAAAATCAAAAATTGGTCACAATTTGTCAAAATTCGACACTCTTCGGCATATAAATACATGCAAGACGGAGCAACTTTTTATGATTTTTGAAAATTTTATAACCTTTATAAATAAAATTTTGGTTTTTTCATCGTTTGTAAACACCGCCTCTGGTTTTCCAAAGCCGCTAACTCTTGAAGAGGAAAAGGAATATTTTAAAAGATTTAAAGAAGGAGACAAAGAGGCTAAAGATATTTTAATTAGCCACAATCTCCGCTTGGTTGCCCACATTGTAAAAAAATATTCAGGGGCCGGAGAGGCAGACGATCTAATCTCCGTTGGCTCAATTGGCCTTATTAAGGCCATAAACAGCTTTGAATATAGCAAGGGAACCCAACTTTCAACCTACGCAGCAAGATGCATTGAAAATGAAATTTTGATGCTAATAAGATTAAACAAAAAACATCGTCAAACAATGTCTCTTCAAGAAACGCTTGGCCAGGATAAAGAGGGAAACGACATTGAGCTTATGGATATAATTCCAGGAATTGAAGATGAAGTTGTCGAGCTTGTTGAAAGCAATATTCTAACGGAAAAAATGGGAGAAATTATAAAAAACTCCCTTTCAGAAAGAGAGTATGAAATTATTAAATTAAGATATGGCCTTTTTGGAAACAAACCTCTAACCCAAAGAGAAGTTGCAAGCAGGCTTGGAATTTCTAGATCCTATATATCTCGCCTTGAAACAAAAGCTATGGAAACAATTAAGGAGGAGATAACTAAGAGAAACTTGCTGGTTTAGTCCACAATTTGACCAAAGTCCTTAATTCTTGTTGCTGTTGCTTTAATTTCAAAGGTGACTCTTCCCCGCTCTGTTCTCATTAAAACTGTTATTTCATCGTCCAGTTCGGCATAGGAAGAAATTATGTCTGTTATTTCGCTTTTTAAAATGTTTAAAATTCGCGATGGGCTTTGATTTTTATCGCGAACTAAAACGTTTATTAATCTGTCATTCCCAATTTCTGCAATTGTTTTCATTATATCTTCCTTTTAAGGTTTCGCCTAAAATTTCCAAACAGGCCGCGATATTTCATTGTGTAATCATAGATTTTTTTTGTTCCTTCGTGAAGATTTTCACAAAGAATTGTAAACGCTCGCCCGCTGATGCTTGCCCCTGCAAGACCGCCAACTGTTGAAAGTGCGGTTATATCATCATCTTCTGGAATGACGCCCAAAAGCGGCGTTTTAAGCGCCCTAACAATTTCGTCCGCCGAAAGCATTTCTCCACTTAGAACAAGGTCTCCTCTGATTCTGTTTACAACAATTGATTTGTGAATTAAATCATAGCCAGAAAGGATTGAAAGAACTTTGTCTGCATCTCTGACGCTTGAAATATGAGGGGTTACAACAACAATGGCCTCGCTGGCGCAGTAAACTGCCCTGTGGAAGCCCGCCTCAACGCCCGCCGGACAGTCAATTAATATGTAATCAAAATTTCCGTCAAGCGCGGAAACAACTTCCTTAATCTTTTCTCCCGTAACATTGCTTGTGCTGTAACTGTGAGCGGAAGGCATGACATAAAGCGATTGAATTCGCCTGTCTTGAACAAGCGCCTGTTTGGGACGACATCTCCCCTCAATTACGTCGACAATATCAAACATAACGCGCTTTTCAATTCCCATAACAACATCTAAGTTGTTAAGGCCAATGTCAACGTCCATCAGACAAACTCTAAAACCAAGCGTGGCAAGCCGCGCGCCAAGATTGGCACAAATTGTTGTTTTTCCAACGCCACCCTTGCCGCTTGTTATAACAATTTTTCTAGCCATATTAAAATTTTATTTAATGCATTAGATAACGCAAAAGCCTTTTGTGGCGAAATATGGCTTTTTTTAAATATTTTTATAAAGTTTAGTTATTTCTTTGAGAGAGAAGCTTTAGGAAATTTCTCCTTGCAATTGCCTCTTGTTTAGCCTTTTCAAAAAGCTCTTTAGAAAGCTCTGGATTTGCCTTTGCAAGAGAGGAAAACCTCGTTTCGCCAGAGATGAATTCTTCATAGGAAATTGTTGGCTCGCCGCTGTCTAGCAAAAGCGTGTTTGTTTTTGGGTTATATCTAAAAAGCTCCCAATATCCGCTTTCAACTGCTCGCCTCATCTCCGTGAACGTCTTTTCCAAATTTATTCCGTGGTTGACGCAGGGCGCATAGGCAATTATAATGCTTGGCCCGTCAAATTCCTCTGCCTCCTTAAAGGCCTTGATTGCCTGTTCATAATTTGCTCCAAGAGAAATTTTTGCAACATATGCATTGTTGCTCATAATTGCAATTGCGCCAAGATCTTTCTTTGCCGTTTTCTTTCCGCCCGAAGCAAACTTTGCAACTGCGCCACTTGGCGTTGATTTTGAGGACTGACCGCCCGTGTTTGAATAAACTTCTGTATCCAAAACCAAAATGTTAACATTTTCATTGCTGTGAAGAACATGATCCAGCCCGCCATAGCCGATGTCATAGGCCCAGCCATCGCCCCCAATTATCCAAACATTGCTCTTTTCCTTCCCTTCTTCAACAACATTTCGGCCGAGTTTAATTCCATAGCCAAACTCCGCATTGTCTTCAAACAAACTGTTTGCCCAAGCAGGCCCATTTCCATTTTCGTCCTTTGAATATGGGCAAGATGGAAAGGAGCCGCCATAGATACTTGAACAACCTGTTGCGTTTGCAATGATTATATTTTCTCCATAAAGCTGACTTAAGAGTTTTATATATGGAGTTTCGCCGCAACCGCCACAAGCTCCGCTAAACTCAAAATATGGCCTGTAAAATTGAAGACCTTTGGTTGAAAATTTATTAAAAGGCGAAGTTGTTTGTTTCAAAGTTTTGCTGTAGTTGTAATTTTCAATCTCATTCGACAAGTCCGGAGCAACTTCCATTTTAAGCGCCTTGTCCTTTGCAATGCAAACATTTGCGCAAACTCCGCAACCAGTGCAATCCAATGGACTTACCTGAATTCGATATTTTGCACCCTTAACTCCAATTGCGTCCTTTGTTATAAACCCCTCTGGCGCATCTTTAATTTCGTTTTCGTCAACCAAAACTGCCCTAATTGCAGCGTGAGGGCACGCCATAACGCAACGTCCACATTGAACGCAAAGATCGCTGTTCCAATTTGGACACCTAAGCGCAATTCCTCTCTTTTCAAATTGTGATGTACCTGTTGGAACGCGGCCATCTGGCGCAAAGGCCGAAACTTTTAAATTGTTTCCCTCTCTAAGCGAAATTGGCTTCATAACTTCATTTGCAAATTTAATCTCATTTTCACAGCCAATGCAATTTACACAATCGCTGTTGCAGCCGTCAGAGCCAAAATTTTTGGGCTCATCTTCAAAGGTTTTTTCTGAAAGGAGAGAAAGCGGAACAAATTCAAGCCTATCAAAAGATAAAACTGCCCCCTCATTGGCCTTGACAATGCTTTCGCCCTTTCTCATGTATGTTTTTCTTGCAGCTTCAATCATCTGATTCTTCGCGCTTTCAAAGTCAATAATATTTGAAACTTTGAAGAATGCAGATTGCATAATTGTGTTAATTTTGTTTCCAAGCCCAACCTCGCTTGCAATGTTTTGGGCGTCAATTATATAAAGTTTTGCGTTTTTCTTGATCAAATCTTGCTTAAAGAAAATTGGAAGCTTTTTGTCCAGTTCCTCCGGCTTTAAAACCGTGTTTAAAAGAACAACTCCGTTTTGTTTCAAATGTTTTAAAATATTAAATCTTGAAATGAAACTATAATTGTGGATCGCAATGAAATCCGCCCTTTCAATTTCATATGGCATCAAAATTTCCCTATCTGAAATTCTCAAATGAGAAACTGTTAAACTTCCGGATTTTTTAGAGTCATATTCAAAATAGCCCTGAACAAATTTGTCCGTGCTGTTACCAATAATTTTAATGCTGTTTTTATTTGCGCTGATTGTTCCGTCTGAGCCAAGCCCAAAGAACATCATTTGATAGCAATCTTTTTCAATTGTTGAATTGATTAAATCTGCCAACTTTGAATTGAGATTGAGCGAAGTGTTGGTAACGTCATCTTCTATTCCAACCGTGAAAGAGTTTTTTTGCTCTCTGGCCAAATTTTCAAATACGGCAATTGCGCAAGAAGGCGTAAACTCCTTGCTTCCAAGGCCATATCTTCCGCCAACAACCTTAATTTCCCTTCCAACTTTGTTCAGTGCTGTGCAAACATCAACATACAAAGGCTCTCCAACTGAGCCAGATTCCTTTGTTCTATCTAAAACACAAATTCTTTTGGTGGTTTTTGGAAGGCAAGCGACAAATGCCTGGCTGTTAAAAGGCCTGTATAATCTAACATTTAAAACGCCAATTTTTCCAAGTGAAGAGAATTTTTCCCTGTTTTTCTGAATTTTAGATATAACATCTTTAATTGTTTGGCTTGCGCTGCCCATTACAACAACAACGTTTTCAGCGTCGCTGTCTCCATAATATTCAAAAGGACGATAGCTCCTTTTAATTTCCTTCTCAACGTCCAACATCGTTTGATTGATAATTTCATACGCATTGTCATAAAAGCTGTTGGAAGCCTCTCTATTTTGGAAGAAAACGTCCGGGTTTTGCGCCGTTCCAGATTGATGGGGATTCTTTGGAGAAAGCGCCCTGTTTCTAAACTTTTCAATTTCTTCCTTTGGAAGAAGCTTAAAAAGCGTTTGGTCTGAAATGTCCTCAATTTTTTGAATTTCATGAGAAGTTCTAAATCCATCAAAAAAATGTATGAACGGGAGGCTTGTTCTAAGCGAAGCAATGTGGGCGATAAGCGCACAATCTTGGGCCTCTTGAACACTTGAGGAAGCAAGCATCAAAAATCCAGTTGAACGTGCCGCCATAACATCTGAATGATCTCCAAAAATTGAAAGCGCGTGGGTTGCAACCGCCCTAGCTGAAACGTGAAAAACAGTTGGCAAAAGTTCACCAGCAATTTTAAACATGTTTGGAATCATAAGCATAAGCCCTTGGCTGCATGTAAAAGTTGTTGTAAGCGCGCCGGCTTTTAAACTTCCGTGAACTGCGCCAGCAACGCCAGCTTCAGACTGCATTTCAACAAGTTTTAACGGTTTTCCAAAAAGATTTTTTTCGCCCGCTAAAACCATTTCATCACACGCCTCTGCCATTGGGCTTGAAGGCGTGATTGGATAGATTGCGCTAACTTCACTAAGTTTATATGCAACGCGCGCGCAGGCAACGTTTCCGTCCACACAAATTTTGCTCATTTTAACCTCACAATTAAGACAATTATAGACATTTTTCAAATTTTCTCCAATCGTTTTGTAAAATTAAAGTAAAAAATAAATTAAAAATTGTTGTTTTTTTTGAATATCGTGATAAAATACCATGTAATATGTGGCATGAGGTATATCACGCATTTATAGAAACACTTAGGATAGTTCCAATTTTATTCTTGGTCTATCTTTTAATTTCATACCTAACCCACCACAAAGAGGATCCATACAAATTTTTAACGAAAAAAAGCAAGCGTTTTGGCCCGCTTTTTGGTTCAGTTCTTGGAACAATTCCACAGTGCGGCTTCTCCGCAGTTATGGCGGATTTATTTTCAAAAAGAGCAATAACTCTTGGAACGCTATTTGCAGTTTTTCTTGCAACAAGCGACGAAGCAATTCCAATTTTAATTTCAAACCCAAGCTGGTATGCCGAACTTTGAATTATAATTGGCGTTAAATTTTTTGTTGGAATAATCTTTGGCTATGCAATAGATTTTATTCTTGAACTAATTGAAAAAAACAAGGGAAAAACAAAAATTTCAAAAATTTTAAAGGAAGAAGCGATGGAGGTTCATGGCAGTCTCAACGTTGTTGAAATGCATCACGAACACGACCACGAAAAAGCGTGTTCCTGCCATGTTCATGAAGATTCAGATAAAACACACTATCACAACCACAACTCCTCTTGCTGCGCGGATAACATATTTGTTGACGCGCTGATTCACACGCTGAAAATTTCTGGCTTTATTTTAGTTATCAATGTAATTTTAAACGTTGTGATTTACTATGTTGGAATGGAAAATTTTATTGGCTTTGTTTCAATCAACGAATATCTCCAACCTCTTGTAACTTCGCTTATTGGGCTGATTCCAAACTGCGCGGCATCTGTCTTTTTAATTGAGCTTATGATGGAAGGTGGAATAACCTTGTCGTCAACAATTGCAGGCCTTTGCATTGGAAGCGGAGTTGGGCTAATTGTTCTTTTTAAAAACAACAAGAATATTAAACAAAACCTTTTAATTGTTGTTCTTCTATATATAATTTCAGTTTGTGTTGGCCTTGCCTTGACACCAATTTTGCATTAAAAAAACAAGCAGTTTGCTTGTTTTTTTTTAAACTAAAAACTTTGATCCAAAATCTTTTGCGGTGCTGGCGCATTTCCGGAAGCAAGAGCCGCCTGAGCAAATGGGATTAAAAGTTCTTCCGTGTTTGCATAGCCATGGATAATTGGCTTGCCGCCAGAATATGCTTTAGCTGGCTTAAATTCGCCTTGGGAAATGGTTTCTAAGAAATCAGTGTTTCCCATTGTTATTGCATCAACTTCATAGCCATTTTCTTTCATTGAGCTTGAAATTGAATTTGCTGCCCTGATCAAACATTTTTTAAATTCAGTTGGATTGTTTCTAATAATCTCTTTTGCTGACTCTGGAATTTCAATGTTGTCGAAGCATATCTTTTTTATGTCTTTGTTATACCAAACCCATGTTTGGCCAATTATTCTGTCTTCAAATTCAAAGATGATAAAACCGCCATTTGGATCAGTTATTCCGTGTTTTACAACATAGCTCTCTTCAGGATATGTCATGTTGTTAATTGTTTGATTAGAGTTTGTAATGTTTCCCAAAACTGCTCCAAGAGGATCACTTTTGTCTAAAAGTTTAAACTTGATTGGGCTTTTTGAAGCATCCGCCTTTGCAGATATTATGCTTCCATATTCACTTCCAGTTTTATACCATTTTTGAAGAGTTTGGAATTCAGACTGTGTGTATCCATAAATGTTGACGGTTTTAGCCAAATCCGTGTTTTCAGCATATTTATAGTCCGGAGTGTTAAGGAACTTCTTAACGTCATCTGGCGTAAGCCTATCACTTTCAACATCTGTTATAACTCTCTTATTTGGATACGCCTTTAAAATTAGGTTGAAATAATTATAAGCATTGTCAATTCCCGTTCCAAATGTTGGCCCATAATTTATGCCTGTTATCCTTTCATCATCCAAAAATCTAAGCCCTTTCCAATTTTTGATTACAAAATCTGCAAAGTCTTTGTTATAGCCATTTTTTCTGGTGTATAGTTCATCAAAATGACAGAACCGATCTTGAACAAATGGTCCAACTATTGGAAGCTCGTTGATAACTTCTCTAATAAATTTCTCTGCTCTTTCTTGCTCGCCTTTATCTCCAGAAAAGAGACCAAATGCATAACAAACTTTTAAATAGATATCTTCAAAGACCTTGCTTCCACCTTTTTCATTTAACAATCGGTTATATGCTTCTGAGTTTTGGAAGAAATATCTCATATCTTTTGGTTGAATGTTCATGTAAACAAATCTATCTGGCATAAATGGAACATCCGAACCATCTTTCATAGCTTCTGAGAAAAATCTTATAACTTCAATAGTTTGATTTAAATCTTCAATGTAAGTAGTTCTTCTACAAAAATCTCTTCCTTTCATAACCTGAAAATACTTGAAATCTCTATAATTTACAAAGCAGGTGTTTTTAGAAACTTCTGGGTTATAAATCAATTCAAATTTATCTCTGGTTTTATCCGGAAGAATTGTAATTTTAAGCGGTTTTTTTCTTGGTTTATAAGCTTTTTCCCAATTATCTTCGAAATTAACAACATATTCGCCAATTTCACAAGGCGCCATAAATTTTAGTTCAACCAAGTTGTCTGAATATGCAAAGGCATAAGAACCAACTTTTTTAACGGTTTTTGGAATTATAATTTTACTCCCTAAAAACTGCTTAAATGCTCCAGGACCAATTTCCTCAATATGGCTTGGAATATCCAAAGTTTTAAAATTGCAAGCACTAAAACAATCTTGCGGAATTTTTGTTATTGCTTTTGGAAACTTTGGCAAGATTGTAAAGCCAGCTCCCGAAAAACACCCATCACCAATTTTTTCAAGGCTTTCTGGCAATTTAATAGAAGTTAAATTTTCGCAGTCTTCAAAAGCGTAGCCTCCAATTATTTTAAGACCCTCTGACAATTTAATTGAGGTTAAATTTTCGCAGTCGCTAAAAGCACCGTTTCCTATTACTTTTACGCTGCTAGGAAGAGCAATTGACTTCAATTTGTTGCAAGAACTAAAAGCTTTTTCGCCAATTTGGGTTACACTTTCTGGAATCACAAATTCTTCAATGTTTGAGTATTCAAAAGCTGCCTTCGGAATCTCTTTAATTCCAGCTGGAATGACAATTGATTTAAGGTTATGGCAGCCTGAAAATGCCTCCTTCCCAAATGACTTTAGGCTTGTTGGCAAATTAATTGATTCAATTCCGCTGCGCTCAAAAGCCCAATCTCCAATAAATTCAAGCCCCTCTGGTAATGTTACAGATTTTAAAGACTTTGCAAAATAAAAAACTCCCTGTTCAAGCTCTTTTATTTTACTTGGAATAACGATAGATTCCAACTTTCCGCAGCTCTTAAACGCCGCTTTCCCAAGCCTTTCAAGAGATTCTGGAAGATTGATTGAAACAAGCTCGTTTGCCCTGGAAAAAGCCCAAGCGCCAATTTCTCTTAACCCCTCTGGCAATTCAACAGTTTGAAGGCTGCTGCAGCCTAAAAAAGCAGTGTCTTCAATTTTTCTAACGCCTTGTGGAACAACAATTGACCTTATATTAAGATCTTTAAAAGCCCCTTCTCCAATAACAGAAACACCTTCCCAAAACTTCTTTGGGTTTTTCATTAAAATGTCAAGATCATAGTTGGTAACATTCTTTAAAACGCCGTTTTCAACCTTCATAATTCACCTCGCAAAAGAGTATATCATAGCAACAAATCATTTTCAAGCCCCAATTTTTAATTATATTATAAAATATCTTGTTTAACACAATCTTTAAAAATTTGAGCTGTTCCAGCTGAAACAGCTGCCTGAGCAAGCGGAATTAAAAGCTCGCCGGAGTTTATGTCGGTGTAACCTCTTGGCGCGCCACCAGAAAGTTTTTTAACTGGCTTAAATTCCTTGTCTGAAAGCACCCTTAGAAAATCGTTATAGCCCTTTCCCATTGTAATAATTTCAACTTCATTTCCATTTTCTTTCATGGAGTTTGAAATTGAGTTTGCTGCTCTAATTAAACATTTCTTAAATTCCGTTGAATTTTTCCTAACCAAATCTTTTGCCGAATTTGGAACCTCAATGTTGTCAAAGCAAAGTTTTTTTCATTTTCTTGTTATACCAAACCCATGACTGGCCAATTATTCTATCCTCATATTTAAACACAACAAATCCGCCATTTGGGTCAGTCATCCCATGTCTAAGACAGCTTTCTCCAGCTGAATTTAAGATTTGGCAACAGTCTGTAATCTCTCCCAAAACTGCTCCAAGTGGATCGTCCTTGGCTAAAAGTTTAAACTTTATTGGGCAGCTTGCTTCATCTGGAAATGAGGTAATGTTGCTTCCGTTTTTTATTCCTATTTTAAACCATCTTTGAAGTTTATCAAAGTCTTCTTGAGAATAACCATACTTACTAATAGTCAAAGCCAAATTTGGAAATTCAACATCTTCAAATTTTTTAGATAAAACAATTGAAACAGCATCTAAAAGCGTTAATTTGTCTCTTCTTGTGTTTGTTATAATTTCTTTGTTTGGATGTGCTTTTAGAATTTCGTTAAATTCATTGTAAATTTTTGCAACCAAGTTCCCAGCCAAATTTTCCCGAATATCATAACTATTTTCAAAGAAGAAATCTGCAAATTGCTTTATATATCCAAATTTTAAAGTGTTAAAACCAGAAAAAATTTGGTGAAATGTTTCCTCTAAAATATCGGAATTATGTTCTCTAACAAATTTTTCTGCCCGTTTGCGGTTAAATTTATCATCGGAAAAAAGACCAAGAGCATAGCAAGCCTTGAAACGATCGTTTTCAATTTCATCTTCAATTTTATCGCTGCCAACTCTGCTGTTTACAATATCGCGATACAATTGGACATATTGGAAAAAGTTGTTTAAATCCTCAACTTTTATGTTGCTGTAAACAGCTTTGCTTGGAAGAAATTTAAATTTTGCTTCACTGTTAGCAAGTTTGGAAACAAAATTTATTAAATGTGAATCAAATTCCTCTCCAATTTCTTTAATAAGTTTATCGTTGAAAAAGAGCTTCCAGTTTCCATTGTCCAACTTAACTTCAAAATTTTTCAGCCCCTTAATTTTAATTGAAAAAGGATTATGGCAACATCCAAACAATAAATCATTTTCAATGTTAACTTCGCCATTAAAAATTACGCTATTTAAGTTTTGACCGTTCCAAAAACAATCACTTAAAGAACAATTTTTTGGAATTGTAATCTCCCTCAAATTTAAACAGTTTGTAAATGCCGCCTCTCCAATTTTTGTTACCCCTTCTGGAATTATAACAGAAGTTAAACTCTCACAGCTAAAAAAGGCATTATGTTTAATTAACTCAACGCCAACAGGGATATCAACTCTTTCAAGATTCTTGCAAAATCCGAAAGCATATTCATCAATAGATTTAATACCCTCTGGAATTTTAATTTCTTTAAGTTTTTTGCAAAAAACAAAAGCAGCATTACCAATGCCTTTTAGGCTTGCTGGCAATTTAAGCTCCTCTAAATTAGTGCAACTCATAAATGCACCAGCCTCAATATATTCAAGCCCTTCAGGAAGTTTGACGGATTTTAAATTTTTGCATTCTGAAAACGCTAAGTCGCCTATGATTTTAACCCCTTTCGGAATTTCAATCGAGGAAATTTCTGTTTGAGCAAATACAGAATTTCCAATTTCTGTTATACCCTTCCAAAATTCATTTGGCTCATTTGCCAAAAATTCTAAGTCATCATTCTTAATCGAAACTAAAACTCCGCCTATAACAATCATTAAAAAAACCTCGAAACATTAAACTACAATAAATAATATCACAGCCTAATTTAAATTTCAAGGTCTGATTGCTGATTTAAAACTTTCTTTACTGCGAAGGCTCCAGAAGAGATAGCAGCCTGAGCAAGCGGAATTAAAAGTTCGCCAACATTTATATCGGTGTACCCTCTTGGCGCTCCGCCATAAAAGCCGTTTTTTATTTTCGTAAATTCACCTTCAGAGATTGACTCTAAAAGGTCGTTATAGCCCTTTCCCATCGTAACGAGTGAAACCTTGTGGCCGGCTTTGGCCATTGATTCAGAAATGGATTTTGCCGCTCTTGTCAAACAGTCCTTAAATTCTTTTCCGTTTTTCCTGACAAAACCCTTTGCAGAATTTGGAATTTCAATGTTGTCGAAACAGAGTTTTCCCATACTTTTGTTATACCAAACCCATGCCTGGCCTATTACTTTATTTTCGTCTCTAAAAACAACAAACCCGCCGTTTGGGTTGCTCATGCCATGTTCAACGCAGCTTTCGCCCGCGTCATCAATTCTTTGGCAGCAGTTTGTAATATTGCCCAAAACTGCCCCAAGAGGATTGTTTTTTTTCAAAAGCTCAAACTTAATTTTTCCTTCTGAATTGTCTGGGAAAGCCGAAAGGTTGCTTCCTTTTTGTATTCCCTTTTCAAACCAGCTTTGAAGAGTTTCAAACTGCTCTTGGCTGTAGCCATATCTTCCAACAACTTCGGCTAAGTTCCCATATCTAACATTGTCATATTTGGTGTTTTGCAAAAATGAGATAACATCTTTTTCTGTTAACCTATCTCTATCCGTGTTGGTTCTAATTTCTGAGTTTGGGAAGTTATTTAAAACTTCATTAAACCTGTTATATGCTGCCGAAAAACAATTTATTGTAATATTATCAAGCAGTAAAAAATTTTCATGAAAATTTTCAATTAAAAATTCTGCAAATTTTGGGTTAAATCCATTCTGCTTTGTGTTTAATCCAGAAAACTTTTCATGTAGTTTGTCTTCTGAATAATTTGGAATAATTTTTTCTCTGATAAATTTTTCTGCCGCTAACCTTTCCTTAGAATTTTTTGAAAACAGGCCG
Source organism: uncultured Clostridia bacterium (assembly GCA_944380415.1). Taxonomy (GTDB): domain Bacteria; phylum Bacillota; class Clostridia; order Christensenellales; family UBA1242; genus UMGS687. The sequence continues at coordinate 44,732 of CALWHN010000003.1, forward strand.
GAAATATAGCATAGCTTAAAAAAGTCCTCTCGTGGCTCTTTTTTTAATGAATTCAACGATAATTTATCCTTTCCATTTTTCTTGGCAAATTCTTCTAAAAGAGAATTATATGTCTTTGAATTCGCGAAAAACAAGGTAACATCATCGCTCTTTAAGTTTTCAACAACCGATTGGTGTGGAACAAATGGAAGGTTTATGTTTCTTCTCTGTGCATTTTTAATAAAAGTTATTATTGAACCAAAACTTGGCATATTTGGATGGCAATTGAATTTAAGAAGTTTACCATTGTATTTTACAACCCAATTGAAGTCTTTATATTCAAAGGTTAAATTGCCATATTCAATTCTTTTTAATGAAGAGATGTTAAAAACTCTCTTTCCAATTGAAGTTACGCTATCTGGGATTACTATTGAAGTTAAATTTGTGCAAGAAAACGCATCTTCGCCAATTGAGGTTACTCCGTCTAAAATTATTACAGATTTCAATTGAGAGCACCCAGAAAATGCCTCCTTTCCAATTATATACACACTAGCAGGAATCGTGATAGAATTTAAACTTCTACAGTTCAAAAAGGCCTGCTCACCAATCGAATTTACAGTATTTGGAATTGTTACTGATTTTAAGTTGCGACAGCCAATAAAAGCTCCATTTCCAATCGAAGTTAACCCATCTGAAAAGGTAATTGAAGTTAAGCCTTCACATCCGTCAAAAGCATGCCGTCCAATTGATTTTACTTTTTCTGGAATTATGATTGAGGTTAAGCTACTGCACCCAGAGAAAGCCAAGTTATAAATTGCTCTTAAACCCTTTGGAAGAATAACTGAGGTTAAACTTTCGCAGCCATAAAAGGCAGATTCTCCAATTGAAGCTACGCCATCTGGAATTGTTATTGATTCTAAGCTTCTGCAACCCTTGAAAGCAAAATCTCCAATTGCCCCTATGTTTTCTGAAAAAGTTATTGATTTTAAATTACTACAGCCACTAAATGCCTCATCATAGATATAACTGTCTATTTGATCCGGGATAACAATTGAAGTTAAATTTGTAACGTTCTTAAAAGCCCTAAAATCAATCGTAGTTACCCTACGCCAAAACTTGCGAGGGTTTTTCTCCAACAATTCAATATCTTCATTATTTACCGAAGCTAAAATACCGTATCTTTTTTTCATATTCTTCTAAGCCAATTGTATATCAAAATGAAAGTAATGTCAACATTAAAGTTTTTTCTTTATGTATTTTTTTAAATCGTTGCTGTAAGCTGGGTCTTTTAGCGCAAAATCAAAAACAGCAGTTAAATAGCCAAATTTGTTGCCAATGTCATATCTAACGCCATCTATGTCATATGCCAAAACATCTCCTCTGCGCGAAAGAACATCAAAAGCGTCTGTTATTATTTTCTCGCCGCCCTTCTCTTTAAGCTCCTCGCAAGCTTCGAAGATGTTTGGTTTTAATATGTATCGCCCAAGGCAAGAAAGCGTTGATTTAACGTCTTCAAGTTTTGGTTTTTCTGTTATCTTTGTAACAGTGTAAATCCTTCCGTCCTTGTTCGAATATTCAACTGAGCAATATTTTGTTATTGCCTCCCTGGAAACGTTCATGCAACCCATGATTGATTTTCCAGTTTTGTTATAAACATCAATAAGTTGTTTAGCAACTGGCTTTTCGTTGCCAACAAAAAGGTCATCTGCAAACATCAAAAGAAAGGGCTGATCTCCAACAAATTCTTTCGCAAGCATAATTGCCCCGCCCGTTCCATTTAAAACTTTTTGTTCAACAAACTTAATGTTCTTTAAATTTGTTTTCTCAAGAATTTCAACAAATTCCCTGTTTTTTTCAACCTTTTTTTGCAAATTTTCATCCTTAGAAAAATGCCTTATAATTGCATCCTTGTTTGCGCCAACTATTATAAGAATTTCGTCAATACCGCTCTCCAAAGCTTCTTCAACAATCAATTGAATTGTTGGTTTATCTAGTATTGGAAGCATTGTTTTTGAAACGGCTTTTGTAAACGGAAGAAACCTAGTTCCATATCCTGCCGCCATGATAACTGCTCTCATAAAATCCTCCTAAGTTAATTATATCAAAATTAAATAAAAAAGAAAAAAGATTAAGGAACGTTCCTTAATCATTTTCGTTATAAAAATCAAAAGATTTCATAATTTCTTCAAGGTCTTCTTTTGGATTTATTGCTTCGTTTAAATCAAACTTTCCATCACCCTTTGAATAATCCGGAACATTTAAAAGTTTTGAATATTTTTCGTCAACTTCATCATCACTTGAAAGAAATTTGTCAACAGGGTTTTCATAGTTTTCGCCTTCGTCTATTTTAACGTTTGCTATTGGCTTAATTTGGCTTGCCCTTTCTTCGAGTTTTTCAAATTCCGTCTTTTGAGAAAGCGTTGGACTAACTTTTCTTTGAATTATCTTTGCCTTTGGGTCGGAAAGCGTTGCCTCTGCCTTCATTCCAGTTAACCTGTTTAAAAGCATTCTAATTGGATCTGTTGCAGGAGTTTTTGTCATAAGTTCAATGTTAAAATCGTCTTTCAAGGCGGTTTTAATTGATGACTTTAAATTTTCCATATCTTCTTTTATATTTGAAACATCTTTGATGTCCGCATTTTTTTTAATCATTTCATTGAGCAAAATTTCCCACTTCGTATAAAGCATTCCAAGTTGCTCAAGCTTTAATTTATAAATTTTCTGCGAGCTCTCCTCAATTTCTTTTGCCTTATCAACAGCGGCGGTTAAAGCCAAATTTATTGACTTTTCCTTTGATTTAACCGCTTCAATTTCAGCAGTTAGCTTTGCAATTTTCTGGTCTCTTTCCATTAGCTCACGCTGAAAGGACAAGTTTGCCGACCTTATGTAATTGTCAACTTCTTCTTCATTATATCCATTTTTTTGTTTTGAAAAATTCATACTTTCCTCGTGTTAGATTTAATTGAAAAAATAATTCCAATTAGCGCAAAGATTAAACAAACCGAAATCAAGCTAATAAACGTCCAAAGAGCCAAAAGTTTTTCGGAATATAACACTAGTAATATAGCACATAGCGCAAAAAAAGCAAAGACTTTAAGGTGAAATTTTTGTCGAAAAACAATAAAAATTGAAAGAGATGCAAGGCTAATTCCGCCCAGATAAAGAGCAATCAACAAGGCAACATTAAATGAAAAATAATAATTTAAAACGCCGCACGCGCCAAACAAAGTTAAAACAGCGCCAAGATAGAGGCTTGAGTCAATTTTATAACACAAAAACCTTGTTAAATTCGAAAGTCCAAGCGCAACTAAAAACCCAGAGAACCAAAATTGATAAAAATCAATCTCGCCAATAAAAAAACTTAAAGTTAAAAGGGCAAAATATCTAACAAATAAAAAAAGCGTTACTCCCCTAAAAACATATGTTCGTTTCACGCTTTTATTATTTCCGTTTTAAATTGTTTTAGCAATTTTGTTAATTTCGTTTACAATAAATTCATCATTTCTTTGGCTTTCAAAGGCAACGGAATGAGTTGTTATAGTTAAGTCCTTGGAAATTGCCTTCCCCATTCCAACAAGTTTTTTAACAAGCTGAACGCCCGAAATATTGTGACCCATGTAGCTTGCCATTTGGCTTGCAAAATATTGATCAAGCCTTGTAACAAGGCCCATAATATCAAATATGAACATTCGAACACTTTTTCCATCTTTCAGCGTTGAATTGCAGAAGTTAATTGCATTTATAATTGCATTATAGCTTTCATCAAGATTGTTGTAATATGTTGTTGCAAACATTTCAAGGTTTTTGTTTAACCTTCCATAATAAATTACCTCTGGCGCAAGTTCAATTCCAACAAAAACCAATTTTTCGTCCAAGTTATTGTTTCTTGAAAGGTTTTCAATTTCCTTAACAATCGCCAAAATTGCGTCCTCGTCATTTTGGAAATATGAAATCGTTCTCTCCCCTTTCTTAATATTTTTTCCAAAAACAACCGTGTCAACGCTTGGAATGTCAAAGGCAGAAATATCATAGACCTTTCGTTTTGAATTCCAATTTGAAACATCAACGTCGTTGATTTTTAAAACTTCTTCCAAAATTCCACAGTCATAATTATCCGAAATTTTTCCGTATGCTAAAACCTTGTCCCCCTCTCTCAAATTATATTTGCTTATAATTTCATCTGGAACATAGAAGGTTATAAACTTAAAAAGTTCATTGTTCTTTAAGTTATTTAAATAGAAATGGCCGTTAATTGAATCTAAATATCCAAAAATTTGCTTGTTAACATTTGAATTAATTTGGCCATAAATTGACGGATTTTGAGCAAGCATTAAGATGTTTGAATAAGATTCCCTTTCAATTGGCTTTTGAAGTTTTAAAATTTCTGGCGGAATATAATCTTTAACCATGGTTGTTATTTTTGTTATTGTTTTTGGCGGACGGCCCTTTTTATTCTGCTTCGCTTCAACTTTAACAGACCCAGAGGAAATGTCTAAAATTTCTGTGCAAAGCTGTTCTCTTTTTTTTGTTGTTGGCGAAGAAACGCCAATTGACCGTGCAAGTTCGCGAAGTTCATATATTCCAAGTGTGTTTAATATTTCTGGTGAAATAACCTTTTCGCTGGAATTCCTCATGTTAGACATTATACCCTATTTTTTTACAAAATACAACAATTTTTATAAAAAATTGGAAATTCCGAAAAATTTCCAATTTTTTCTAACTTTTGCTAATTCTTACTTATTAACTTCAATTAAGCCATATTCGCCATTTTTTCTTCTGTAGAGAATGTTAATTTTTCCTGTTTCAGCGTTTAAGAAAACATAGAAGTCATGGTCAATTGCTTCAAGCATGAAGATTGCGTCTTCCTCAGTAATTGGGTCAAGCGAGAAGCTTTTTCTCTTTGAAATTTTAGATGGCCCTTCTTCCTCTGGAAGCTCTTCCAAAAATAAAAGGTCTGAAACAACATCTGGAATTTTAAAGTCCTTTCTCTTTTCTTTAAATTTGATGATTTGTTTTTCAAGTTTTGGAAGCGCAATGTCCAAGTTGTTATACATGTTTTCGCCAATCACCTCTGAACGGAAGAAGCAATTCTTTGCAGAAATGCTTATTTCAAGCTTAAACATGTTTCCTTCTTTTTTGCAAACAACTTTGCAGTTTGCGCCCTTTCCAAAGTATTTTTCAAGTTTTCCAACTTTTTTCTCAATAAGCCCTTGAAGCCTTGCCCCAACATCATAATTTTTTTCAACGATTTCAATATTCATATTTCCCTCCTATAAATAATATATCATTTAAAAAATGTTTACCAAAACAATTTTTAAAGATTTCCTTGAAAGAGTTTTATCTTTGAGATAACCAAATTTTTCATCTCTTCGCGCGCGTCTGAAAGGAAAAATCTTGGGTTAATTTCTTTTGGACTTGCCTTTAAGTTCTTTCTCAAAGAAGCAATAAAACAGAGCCTCAAATCTGTGTCAACATTAACTTTGCAAACATTGTGTTCGCTGCAAATTAGTGCAAGTTCCTTTGGCGAAACGCCCTTTGCGCCCTTAATTTTTCCGCCTCTTGCGTTAATTTGCCTTACAATCTTTGCGTCAACTGTTGAAGCTCCGTGGAGAACGATTGGAAATTTTCCAAGCTCTTTTTCAATTTCGGAAAGAATATCAATCCTAAGCTTTGGTTCGCCAGAAAATTTATACGCCCCATGACTTGTCCCAATTGCAACCGCAACAGAATTTACGCCCGTTTGCATAACAAATTGTTTTGCTTCCTTTGGGTTTGTAAACCTAGCATCTTTATCTTCAACTTCAACGTTATCTTCAATTCCAGAAAGAGTTCCAATTTCACCTTCAACAAAAACACCATGTTTGTCTGCATATTTAACAACACGTTTTGTCAGTTTAACATTTTCATCAAATGGAAGAGAACTTCCGTCTATCATAACAGAGTCAAACCCAGCGTCAATTGCCTTTCTGCAAACTTCAAAGGATTTTCCATGGTCTAAATGCAAATATGCTGGATATTTTTTCTTCTCCGTCAGCGCATCAAACATCATAACCGTTGCATCAATTCCCATATATTTTAGCGCCCCTTCCGAAACGCTGCAAATAACAGGGCTTGCCATTGCCTCGCCCGCCTCCAAAATTGCCTGAAGGGTTTCAAGGTTGTAGAAATTAAATGCACCGACTGCAAAACGCTTTTTTAGCGCCTTTTCAAAAGTTATAAAAATTGTATCTGGCTTTCTTTTCATAATTCACCATAATTTTATCAAATTTTACATAAATAGCAAAATGATTTGATATTTTCACCCATAAATTTATTGTGAGGTGGAAGATATGAAAAAATATTTAGCTATTTTTCTTTGCTTAGCGGTTGTTGCCTTTGCTTCGGTTATGTTTGTTGGCTGCAATCAAACGACAACAGAAGATTTAATTTCTGATGCTCGCTATGGTATTTATGATGGCCAAACTGAGGGATTTAATGCAACTTTCGTCTATGGTCTTAGAGAAGATCCATATAAAATGGACGGAATTTCCAACAAAAAAGTTGAGTTCGGGGTTGTAAGTGTTGTTTTCAATTCTGACCTTTCAGAGGAAGATGAAATTAATTACACGCTCACAATTGGGGAAGAAACATATAGCGGAACTTTAGAAAAAAGCCCATATTCAAACGAATATATGGCTAACATTGGAAAATCTTGTGATGACAATAGTACAATTTCGCTTTCAGTCACACTAAACAGCGAGCAGCCAGTTACAATTGAGATGCAAAATAAAAATTCAACTTGGAACATCAATTTTGAGCGGGCAAAGGAAATTGGCCTTGAAGCGCTAAAAGATGACATAGCGGAAATTGAGGACAAAGGCGAAAGCTATGAAATCTATGTTAAAATTGTTGGAAATCAAAGTTCAAACTTTGGAACGTATTACTGGATTGTAAGCGTTGTTTCTCCCTCAACGCGCCACAATGTAACAATTTCTCCAACAAGCGAAGAAATTTTAGTTAAGAATTAAGATTCGGAAAAATGAAAGCCATGGAATTGTCCATGGCTTTTTAAATTTCAATAATTTCAATTTTATTTAGCGCATCTTCAACAAGCTCTTCAATGTTCAAGAAACTTTCTTCTCTTTCAACAAGGTCAATCTTCGGCTTAATAATTGGATTTTTGGGAAGAAAAACCGTGCAACAATCTTCATAGGGCAAAATTGAAGTTTCATATGTTTCAATAGCCCGGCTGAGTTTGATTATCTCTATTTTATCAAAGCCAATTAGCGGCCTAAAAACAGGAAGATTTTTCAAAACACCTTCAGTGCTCGTCATGCTTTCAACTGTTTGAGATGCAACTTGGCCAAGGTTCTCGCCCGTTATAATTGCTTGGAAACCAAATTTCTCCGAAAGTTTTTCGCAAATTCTCATCATAATTCTTCTCATAATTGTAATCATGTAAGCGCTTTTACAATTTTTGTGAATTTCTTCTTGAATTTTAGTAAACGAAACGACATAGAGTTTTAAACTTCCGGTGTACTTTGAAACAATTTTAGCAAGCTGAACAACTTTTTCCTTTGCCTGTTCGCTTGTGTACGGAAATGAATGGAAGTGAACCGCGCTAAGCTTCATCCCGCGCTTTGCCATTAGATATGCCGCAACTGGGCTGTCAATTCCTCCAGAAAGCATAACAAGCCCATTTCCGCTTGTTCCAACGGGAATTCCGCCTGCCCCTTGAATTTTGTCCATGAAAATATAAGCTTTCTTGTTTTCCCTAATGTCAACAAAAATTGTTTTCTCTGGCAGAGATAGGTTAACTTTTAAATTCGGAAAGAAATCCAAAACAATTCCGCCTAGTTGCCTTTCAAAATCTGTTGAGTGAATTGGAAATGACTTGTCCGCGCGAGAAACCTCAACTTTAAACGTTTTTGCAGAAAAGAGATTAAGCTCCTCATTTTCCAAAAGGTTTTTAAGCGACTTTTCTATTGCTTCTGGGCTGCTTTCAACCTCTGTTGCAACTGAAACAGAAACAAGGCCAAAAATTTTTGTTGAACTGTGAACAATCGAATCTAGATTGTCCTCGTTAAAATCATAAAGGAGATATCTTCCTCCAATTTTTTTAAGTTTGACGTTTTCATCAACCTTTAAAAGGCTTTCCATTATGTTATCGATAAGCTGTTTTTCAAAAAGCCCGCGATTTTTTCCCTTTAAATGAATTTCACCATATCTAAGTAGAACAACTTTTTTCATGATTACCTCAATTTTTCAAGCAAATTTTTATATCCTTCTTCAATTATTTCACACGCTTTTAAAACTTCGTCTTCCTTATTCTCATGTGAAAAACTAATTCTAATTGCTCCTTCAATTTGCTCGCGCGAAAGCCCAATTGCCTCAAGCGTTCTGTTCGTTGTTTTCTTGCTTGAACAAGCGCTTCCTGTCCCGACAATAACGCCTTTTTCTTCCAATATATGAACAAGTGTTTCTCCGCGAATGCCTTCAAAAGAAAGGCTTAAAATATATGGGCTAGCGGACTTTGGAGAATTTATTGTTATCCCCTCTTTTCCTTCAAAATAAGTTCTTACAATGTTTGAAAGTTTTTTTACATATTCAAAGTTTTTTTCAATTTGAAAGGTACCAACAACTTTGGAAAGAGCCAAGATGTAGGCCGTGTTTTCAGTTCCACTTCTAATTCCAAACTCCTGACCTCCGCCAAAGATTATTGGCTTAAGCTTTGCAATGTTTTTAACATAAAGCGCGCCAATTCCCTTTGGCCCGCCAACTTTGTGACCGCTTATTGAATACAGATCGACGCCAAGTTTTAGAACATTTGTTTGAATTTTTCCAAACGCTTGAACTCCGTCTGAATGGAAAATTGCGTTTGGCCAAAGATTTTTAACAAGCCTTGAAATTTTTGAAATGTCGTTAATTGCGCCCGTTTCATTGCTTACATGCATGATTGAAACAAAGGCCGTTGGTTTTTGCAAAATTTCTTTTAACTTGTCTAAATCAACTTCTCCAAACTTATTGAGAGGCGCAAAGACAACATTATAGCCTCTTAACTTTAGCTCGTTTGCGCTTGCAAAAACCGCTTGATGCTCGCCCGCGCCAAAGACAAATTGGTCGCCCGTTTTTTTTGCACTTCCAAAAATTGCAAGATTGTCTGCCTCTGTTGCACTTCCGGTTATGATTAAGTTGTTATTATAGTCAACCCCAAGAGCTTTGCAGATTTTTTGTTTTGCTCCGTCAATTTCTCTTCTAACTTCAAGAGATTTTCCGGAAAGCGCAGACGGATTATAAAA
>CALWHN010000004.1 GCA_944380415.1 uncultured Clostridia bacterium
AATACTTACACAATAAAACAATATTGTCTTTCATCTTTTCATCCTTTCATAAATAGCATTTAAGACATCTTCCATTTGGTCAAGTCGAGATAAAATTTCATCTTCTTTCATCTCTTTAAAGGCAACTTGTTTTAAACACGCGTTTAAAAACTCGTTAATTGACCCGTATTGGCTGTTTTGGTAAATCTCTTGTAATTTATCAACCAAACGCTTTTCTCGCAATCTAAGCATATTTTGGCACTTAATTTTGCTATCTCTCATAGTTCCTCCTTTTGTTTAATTTAATTTATTTAAAGTTCTAAGTTTAATTTTACATTTCACACCTCCTTTTAAAATGATTTTACTATTGTCGCTGGTTCACCATTTGAACCTGCGGGAAAAGTTTTTTTAGTTTTCAAATACATTTTAACAAAGCCGCATGTTCACCATTTGAACACACGGAAAAAGTTTTTTGACTTTCTCAAAATAATTTTAGCAGTGTCGCTTGACCACCATTTGGTCAAGCGGGAAAATTTGTTTAAGAAAAAACACCATTGCAATTTGCAAAGATGTTTACTCTCTATATTATTAACTACATGCTTTTTTAAATCGTTAACCCTTTTGGGGTTATTTTCTCAAAAAAAGTTTATAATTTTTTACCCCCCTCATATATATAACCAACAAAAATGGCTAATCGTTAAGGTGTTTTAAATAAATTTTATTAAAATTCTTCAAAATATTTTTTACCCCTCTATATTATTAACTACAACTTTTCCTAAATCGTGGGGTCTTTTTAGGCAATTTTCTATCAAAAAGTTTAAAAAATTTTTATCCCTCCATATTATTAACTACATATTCTTCAAAAATTATTGTGGCTTTTAGTCGTTTTTCATAAAAAATCCTTAAAAATTTTTTACCCCCCTATTATATATAAGGACATATTTTCTCAATTTGTCAGGTATAAATTGACAATTTTTAAAAAATTTCTTTTAAAAACTTTTTATATCCCTCTCACTTATATACAAATCGTAAGGCACTTTTGTGCCAAAAAGTCCCTAAAATAAAGAGTTTCAGCCTTGTCCAAAAAAAATAAATTTTTATACCCCCTCCATTATATATAAGGACATGTTTTTAAAAAATATCGTGGGTTTCTGCTATTTTTACTAAAAATTATTGAAAATTCTTTTGACACACTATATCATTACTAAAGCTTTTCATATAAATTTTATTTTTAATCACAACTTGCAATCTATTTTATGATATAATGTATTTATAATTTATAGGAGATTAAAATGACTAAATATACTAAAGAAATGTTTATTTCAAATAAATTGGATAAGTTTATACCAAACGAATGGGATATTGTTGCACCTTCTGTTATTTTTAAAGACGAATATAAAAATGATGAAGCAGAAAAAGAAGTTATATTAGGTTATGCAAATGCTTTAAACTGTATAGCAAATTCATTATTAAAACAAAATCATTCTCCTGCAGTAGTTATGACTCTTCGCACTAATTCATTAACAATTCCTTTTATATTCCTTGCAAGGCATACAGTAGAACTTAGTTTGAAATATATTTGTGAATTATTAAATATTGAATACAAACCTAAACATAGTTTAATTACATTATGGAATGATATTATTATAAAATTCAATAAATACAATCATAAAAAAGATGACAGTTTAGAAGATATAAAAACTTTCATTTATGCTTTAGAAGAACTTGATTGCGATGGTTCTCATTCAAGATATTCAAAAGATAATAGTGGTAAATTATATAATAATAAACCTAAATTTATAAATGTTAGAAATATAAACTATTTCATTCAAAACTTATTCATAAAACTAGTTGATTCAATTAAAATAGCAAATTAAAAAAGGCTCTAGAATATAAGAGCCTTTTTATTATATTTTTAAGGATTTCTTCTATTTGCTAAAAATGACAACAATCTTTTAGCACTTTGTAACATTTCATCCGCATTTTCTTTAAATAAGTAATTTGCCCATATTTTATCAACTGTACGTATAATTGGATTCTTCAGTTCTACAAAACTTAAATTAGTTTTTTCCTGTTTAAGCAAATGAATAATATTATCAGGAACATTATCTAATTTTGGTATAAATGTATTAAGAACATCTTCTTTCTCCATTTTTCGAGTACCTTCCTGATCTTTTGATGATACTTCGCAAATTAATTGATAAAAAATAGTGCTAATCCATGTTGATAATAATAACGATATGTCTTTTGAATATGTTTCACAAACTATGAAGTTTGTCGACACACAAACCTCTTCTTCAGATAAATATACTCGACCTTCTTTTCGTAAATTTCTAGGAATTAACACTGAATTTGTAGAAAAAGTTTGACCGCTTTCTCTTTGCAAAATATTTTTTAATTGTTCAGCTGTTTTAGTAATTCTGTGTTGTCTTCCTTCTCTTGGAGTCAATTGTAAATAAGATGATATAACATCATCAACTAAATCCTGAGAATTTAAAGAAATATCTAAAAACTTTGAATCACCACCATTAATACAAAAACTATCTAGTTTGGCATTTCTCATTCCCGGTTTCAATTTAAGCATATTTTTGTATTGATTATAAAGTTCTTCTCTAGAATCAATAAAAATTAAATCACTGCCACCATTATTTGCCGCAACCCCTCTTTGAATATTAAAATTATATGTCGAAAGAGAAGTAAACAAAGGGGAATTTGCAAAATTATTCTTTACAAAATTTATTCCCTCAATCATTTCACTATTTAAAAAGCGCCAGCCAGAAGCTGAATTAGAAAGTAATTCTTCTTTTGATATTGTTCGTGCTATAATTCCTGGCATTATACTTGTAAAATTCATCGGAATATCATTTTTTATTACTTGTGAAAATTTATGTATATCAATATCTACAATTTTATCATAAGATGATATAACCTGTATTTCATTAGCTGGTCTCATTGCTTTCCCAATCATTACAAAAGTGTCTTTTGTAACACCATCAAAAATCTCATCACCTGGATAGGTGAATATAGTATGCAACCCTAAATTATTTACTATCAACGACCTAATCGCTTGTGCCTCTTGACCTCTTGCCATCAGATGTGTTTTCGGGAATACGCATGCAATAATTGTTCCTGGTTGAACTAAATTTGTAATTAATTCTAGAAAAACCCCTTCTAATGGCATTTGTCCTATATTAGATTTATAATTATTATTTGTTATTTCTTTCAGTTTTCGATATAATACATCTTTTCTTTGTATGCAGTTTATACCAGCCACAAATGGTGGATTCATTACAACAACTTTGACTTTTTTAAAGAAATCAAAATCCAATTCAGAAACATTTTTATTAAAAATTATGGGTGAATTCTTTTTATTTATCTGTTGTGCAAAATTCAACCCTAGTCTTAACGATAATAACTCTAATAGTTTAGAGTTTAAATCATTTACTAATATTTGATTAGGAGCCAAATTATACATTTCAATAGCAGAAGTTATTAAGTTGCCACTACCTGCAGCGGGATCACATATATATTCATCAGTACTTAGGTCGCCACAAAGATTCTTAGACAAAAGTGATACAAATCTAGCTAATTCCAAATCGGTCGGAACTTCTCCATCATGTTCGTGGCCCATAGATACTATTTGATGCAATAAGCCAGCAATAACATCACCTGATACATTTTGATATCCAAATTCAAATAAATTTGATAATAAATCGTTGTCAACATTTGTTGGATTTTCATAAGTGGATTCAGAAAAAGAAAAAATATCTTTAAAATTAATCCTAGAAGCCTCTTCACATATTTTCGCCACATTGTTTCTAAAAACTCTTATATCTGGAAGTTCATTTCTATTGATAAATGTAAAAGCTCCACGAATGTACTCATATAAAAGTACTGCTAAATGACTTTTCCATTTCTTATTATTCCCTAATATCTGCTCCATATGTCGAGCAAACTCATCTAAAGTTATTAAATAGTTGTAACTATTTTTAAAAAAATCCTGAATTTTTTCTTTAAAGTAATTTGTAAGTTTTTCTAGAAAAACATTTTTATCATCTTGAAAAAAATTACCAATAATCGCCAAACCAGGAGATAATATCTGTTGAAAAACGCGAGGTCTTAAATTATCATATCTAAAACTAAATGCTCTTTCGAGGTTTGTCAATATATAAAAAGGTTGTTCATTTTGTGAAGCATTCATTTGAACATAAGACATAGCTTGAAATTGATATCTAGCACTATGTACATCTGAAGGGGTTCTTTTAACTTCAATGACACAAAAATACTTGCCAGTTGAAATGTTTTGAATAACAAAATCCATTTCTAAAGAACCAGTATGCTGGTGGTGAATAACCCTATATTCTTGTTCCTTATGCAATAAAATTAAAGCCTGATTTAATGCTTTCTCACAAATTGGATGGTAAACATTTACCTCTGAATCTGAATATGAAATCCACATATATTCCTCCTATAAATACTTTTTCAATTCCTTTGCGATAATTTGCGCTAATAATGGGGGAACTGCGTTACCAACAATAAGATGTTTTCCTTGTTTGCTTGTAGACCTTAAAATATAGTTATCAGGGAAAGATTGTAATCTCAAAGCCTCTCTAACTGTGATTAATCTATTTTGCTTATAATGTATGTTGCAACCAACATTTGGTCTATTAAAATATGTGTTAATAGTATAAGCTGGTAAATCAGCTCTCATTCTTCCATAGCAAGTTGTATGTCCACCTTTTTCTTGTAATCGCTGAATTCTTTTTGAATTAACGTCTTTAGGTATATCCATGTAATTACCACCAGGTTTAACATGTTTAATAATAAAATCATCTAATTTACTAGTCGTTGGAATGATGTGGTCAGTAACAGAACCTTTACTATTTTTTCTCATACTAACTTGATAATCATTTTGTGGTTGGCATTCATATCTTATACATGAATTTTCTATCGTGGTTGGTATAGGTAGGTCACTTAACGCTTCTTCAACGCTAATATACTTAGGATATTTAATTCCGTCCTCACAATGTGTTTGTTCTGGAAAAACAAAATCAAAATTCGAATCTTTTAACCCAACTATAATAACTCTTCTCCTTTTTTGGGGAACTCCATAATCTGCAGCATTTAACACTTTTTGACAAATTTTATATCCTATTTCTTTAAATGCCAATTTTAAATTTTCCAATATACTTTCTTTGTTCTTATTTTTAGCAGATAACAAACCTGTAACATTTTCAAAAACAAATGCCTTTGGATTGATTTTTTTTATAATCTCAATATATTTCCAAACTAATTGTCCTCGAGAATCCTCTGTATTTCTTTTTCCAGCCAAGGAAAATGATTGACATGGTGGTCCACCTATAACTACATCGGCCTTAGGAATTTCATCAATATTAATATCATTAATGTCTTTACAGATAATATGATTCCCAAGATTTAACCTATATGTTTCTACTGCATTAGGATCATTATCTATTGCCCAAATAATTTTATATCCGGCAGTTAAGAAACCCAAATCCAATCCTCCTCCACCAGAGAATAGACTAACAACTTTTATCATATTTTCTCCTCTAATCTATATTTTTTTATTGAAAAATACCCCTCGCATATAGTAGTTGAACTTACATTTGTATATTTTGAAATAATATCTGTTATTTCATAAATAATATCTTCATTATTTGTTTTTATTAAAGATTTTGCCAATTCTTCTAATTTTTTCATATCCGAATTCGATTCTATCATAGGAAAAGTTAAATTTTTAATATCATAACTCTGTATTTTTAATAAACCATTACCATATTTTTTCCCAACACATTCAAGTTGATAATATGTGTAGTAATTATTGAGTAGTGCAAATAAGATATATTTATTTATTTTTGGTGTTATCACATAAAAATTATCTCGAATTACCATACTTGATTCATTTAGTATAAATTTGATGTCATTACGTATAAAGTAACTGAAAACAATCCCATCGTATTTTGTTGGTTTTATAAAAAACCATTTCTTATCATTAGATATTATTTTATCAAATAAAGTCTTTGGTTTTTGCATGGAAATAATTTTATTTTCATAAGCATTAATATATTTTTTTGTTTCTAGATCAAATTCTTGAAGTTCAAATAAGTAATCATATTTCGAGTCTTTTATACTATAACCTTTTATTTGTTTTGGTGAACTAACAATAGGTACTAAGTTTGCTTTATTTTTAATTGGAGGGTTAATAAACATTTCATTATATCCCGTTGTTAAACCTCTTTTTATTGAAGCAATTTCAGTAAAATTTTTATTGAACTGTATGATTATTTTAGGTGGTTGGTTTCTATAATAAATTTCTTTTCCATCAAAATTAAAATTCTTAAAAAGTGTAGGCTTTTTATTTTTTGATTTTTTAATTTTTAGAATTATTACATCAACTAATGCCTTCTGATTGAAAACATTACCTGAAATATTAATATGTTCCTCAATAAAACAATTTTTTGTAATTATCCTTTTAAAACAATCTCCGTTTTTCGCATTTAGCCAACTACTAGGGAATATAACTACTAACTCTCCATTTATTTTAAGTAATGAAATAGCTTTAATTATGAAATACATGTACAAATTGGATTTTGGAGTCAAATCTTTAAATAGTTTATTGTTTAATAATTTTTCTTTGGTTATACCATATGTTTTTAATTCATTAATTTCTTCATGTCTAATATATGGTGGATTCATAATTATACCATCATATTTGGACTTACAAGGCGACATTAAAAAATCCCTATTTAATAAAATTAAGTTTTTAAAATTTTTATTTGCACATTGAAAAAGATTATAATCAATTTCGATACCAGTTATATTAGAAAACCCATTATCAATCAAAGATTTAATGAAAACCCCTTCACCAAAACATGGATCTAAAATAGGAGACTTTTTTGGAATAGAGAACAATGATGTCATATAGTTAGCAACATATTCATTTGTAAAAACTTGTCCTAAATTCATATTAACCTCCTTTAAATGCTTATAGAAATTATTATAACATAAAAAACATCATTAAGCATCGAAATTTGGAGAAATTTTTTAAATAAAATTAGTAAAACTTGCAATAGCGTTTAAATATGTGTTTTTTTGATATAATCGGCATTCAATAAACTAGTAAGCATATAAAAAATTAAATATAAAAAACCATCTAAAAAATATCGTTACATGGAAATCAATTGTAACTACATTCTTTATTATCTTAAAATTTTCAATGCAAAAGAAAAAATATATCAAAACTAATACCATTAAACTGAAACTTACAAAAGAAAACTTTTCTTTATTATTAATTTCTTTTGAAAGTATATACCTTACAAAATAAACAATAATATATAAATTATTATATTTAATATATATAAGAACTCGCACAATCCCAAATCTCGTAATTTATAATTATTTGTTTGTTAAGTAATGGGGTAGTCTTTTTGCAGGTATATCTTTTTCTGTTGTGGCTATATACTTTCATTTTGTTATTGAGCAACATTTATAAAAGTTTTCTTTTTCCGTTTTGCATATTGCATTGCTTTATATGCACCACTATTTTCAGTGTTATTCACATAGAAAATTATAAAATCACTTTGTTCAATCATTTCTAGGTTACGAAAATAAATTCTTTGGTAAAAACCAGTGTATTTCATATCAAGATAAATAAATTCTTCATAATCTTCTTTTGTTAACCATTTTGGTCTTTTATGTGGTCTATCAACAAATTTATAATCTTCACAAACATATATCCTCTTAACAAAAGAATATTTGTTTTTTAATTCCGTGACAACTTCGTGACACAAGTCATCAAACTCGCCAAATCCACCAAAAAAGAATATACCAAAATTTTCTTTGGTTATTAAATTTTCTATTATATCTTTTAACTTTCTTTTTAATTCTTCCATTACACTGATTTCTCTATGACCGAAAAACGAACAAACTTTATACATATACCGTCCTAATTAGGACAATTATACAATATACATAATGTATAAGCAATCGAATTTGGTTATTTGTCCGAATTAGGTCGTAATTTAAAGAAACACCATTGATAAAATAAAAATGTTCTAATTAGGACATATTAAAAGAGGTGTTTTATGACATTAGGCGAAGCATTTACTATTCGTTTAAACGAATTATTAAAAGAGAGAAATATTTCATTACACAAATTTTTAAAAGAAAGTTGTATTGCTAGGTCAACAATTGTGAATATTATGAAAGGCAATACAAAATGTCCTACACTTGCAATTATTTATCAAGTTGCTGACGGTTTTGGTATGACTCCATTAGAATTTTTAGATAATGAAGTTTTTAAAAGAGATGATTTAGAATATATGTAATATTAAAAAGTATTGTATAGTTTTAGGCGGTTTTAAAAAGCCAAATTTTAGTAAAAATATAGGCGTAGGTGCATGTAGGTGCACATTTTAAAAATTTTTATGCACCTATTATAAAAAACACTAGCGTTTTTGCTAGTGTTTATAATAGTTTTATTAACATAGAGCACAAGTTTTTATTAAAATATTTTTAAATTGGTAAGGAAGGGGTCGCGGGTCCGATTCCCGCCATCAGCTCCAGTTAAAAAAACGCTGTAAACTTTTAAAAGTAAGTTTACAGCAATTTTTTTAACCTATTAATTTTTTAAAGAAGTTCAATCTTTTGCTCTTCACAGCTGCGCAAGGTTTCCTTGTCCCAATAGCTTGCTTGAACTTCGCCAATGTGGGCTCTTCCAAGAAGAAGCATGCAAAGCCTGCTTTGGCCAATTCCGCCCCCAATAGTTAAAGGAAGTTCGTCTGAAAGAATAGCTTTGTGGAAAGGGTAGTCAAGCCTTTCCATTTTTCCGGCTTTTTTAATTTGACTGAGAAGGCTTTCTTTGTCAACCCTAATGCCCATGCTTGAAATTTCTAGAGCTTTGTCCAGCACTTCATGATAGAAAAGCAAATCTCCGTTCAAAGCCCAATCGTCATAGTCTGGGGCTCTCAAATCATGTGGCTTTCCGTCGCTTAAATCATCTCCAATTTGCATAATGAAAACCGTTTTATATTTTTTTGTAATTTCATGTTCTCTTTCCTTATCAGAAAGTGTTGGGAACATGTCTAAAAGCTGTTGGCTGGTAATAAAATGGACATCTCTTGAAATCCTAACTCCTTCAAAGCCCTTTGCCTTTATGTGTTCGCTAGTATCAGCAACGGCTTTTACAATTTTTTCTACAGTTCTTTTTAAATATTCAAGAGTTCGGTCTTGCCTTTTTATAATTTTTTCCCAGTCCCATTGATCAACATAGACAGAGTGTGTTTCGTCAACTTTATCGTCTCTTCTTATTGCACTCATGTCTGTGTAAAGTCCTTTGTGCAAAGGGAATTTATATTTTTTTAAAGCCATTCTTTTCCACTTTGCAAGGGATTGAACAATTTCAAGTTCTTTTCCGTCCTTGGCAATGTCAAAGGAAACTGCGCGCTCTGTTCCACTTAAATCATCTTGAAGCCCACTTTCTTTTGTTACAACAATTGGGGCGGAAACACGCGTAAGGCAAAGTTCTTTTGCCAGAGCTTTTTCAAATTTATCTTTTATAAGTTTTATATATTTTTGTTTTTCAATTAAATCTATTTTTATATATTTTTCTCTAATCATAAAATTATCTCCTTAAATTTTTTTGCAATTTTTTACTAAATCATTTAAGGAACAAAAAATTTGCTAAAATGTTGCCTTAATGTTTTAAAAATTCAACTATTCCTTCGCCCGCTACGGCATTTTTCTTTTTCATAATATCCTCCTTAAAAGAAAAAGCACCCTCTTTAGAGGGCGCTGACCTTTTATATTAAATTAACACCCTCTTGGATTTCAAGAGAGTGTTAAGAAACAAAGCTTATTTTTCAACAACAAAATTGAAACCCATTATTTTTAATGTGTTTGAATTATTTTTGTTGTTATTATTTAAAATGTGCTTCATTTCCCTTTCCTTTTTCATTTTTTATTGTACCACATTTTATGAAATTGTCAACAGTTTTGACAAAACTTTTCAAATTGAAAATAAAATTGCAGCAAAATGATACTTGGAAACTCATAAGAGGCTGCTTTGGTAAGAGTTGTTTTCTTGACTTTTATTTTGTTTTAAGATATGTAATATATAGTTAAACAAATTGCTTAAGTTAGAATATATTTATTTGGGGAGGATTTTTATGGGATTGGAAAAAATATTTGCCAACAAGAAAAAGTGGATAATTGGACTTTGCATTGCAGAGATGTGCGTAATTGCAATTTATTCAATTGGGATGCTTGCAAATTACAGCAGATTTTACAGCGGCCTTAACCATTTCACGACTATACTTGGATTATTAATTAACCTAGCAATTTTTGCATTTGCAATTCTTGCAATTGTTAAGGAAAACAAATTTTGGACAAAGGTTTTGTTTATAACATATTTTTCATATGTTTTGTTTTCAAATGTCTTTAGTTTTTATTCCTATCTAAACAATTTTGACTCAAATAATGCAATTAACATTTGTTTTGGTTTGTTTGGATTTATTGATTCCCTTTTGGTTATTGCAATTGGCGTTTTGTTTTTATTAGTGGCTTCTGGAACGCTTAAGAACAAAAATGTTGTTGATATTTTGATTTATATTAGATTGATCACGGCGCTCGTTTTGCTGATAATTGGAATTGTTGCTATAGCAACATCTGGAGCAGCTTGGTATTCATTCTTTGCATATATTGAAGACATATTGTTGACATTGATATTTTTTGTTGCAATAAGATATACAGAAGCTTCGGGCAATTCCAAGCAAATTGAAGTAAGAAATGAAAATATGGAAGAATAAAAATAAGCGGATTCCGCTTATTTTTGTTTTAATTGTTTTAAAAATTGTTTTTGTTCATTAGAAATTCTAAAGCTTTCAACGGCCTTTTGAATTGCTTTGTTATTGACCCATTTTTCAATTTTTTTGTTCTGGAAATAGGGTAGTGTTTTGTCATATTGTTTTACTAAAGCTGTTGAAAGAAACCATGCTTGCATCATTTTAACATAGTAGTCATCAAAATTTATGCTTATAACCAAATCTATAATTTCCGGTTTAAAATCTTCCTCTAAAAAGTTGGACATAAGCATTCCAATTCCAAATCTTATAGTATAAGCATGGCTTGATTTTAGCCAGGTTTTAATTTCGTTTAGAAGCTTTGTTCTGTTGTTTTTAAAGCACTTTGGATGAAACGCGTCACACGTTGCCCAGTTGTCGATGAAGGGGAGAAATCTGTTTATTTCGAAAATGCATTTGTCATAATCTTCAATTTGGGCAATAAGCAGGGCATGCAAAGTGTTTTCTTCCAGGTAAGTGTGTGGCAAACTTGAAAAAAATTCTTCCAAATTTTCGTTTCCTTTAAGCTCTTTTGAAAGACGCTTTAACTTTGGCATTTGAATGCCCAAAATGTTGTTTGGACTTAAATTTGGAATTAGCTTTGCGCTAAAAAGTTTTAATTTTTCATCTTTTAACGAAAACAACATTTCAAAAATTTTTTTATTTATTTCCACTCTTGCTCCATGATTCATCTAATAGATTCCGGCTCTTTGAAGTTGATAAATTTTAAGGGCTAAAAAAAAACCTACAATAAAATTATACTATATTTTATTGCCGGCTTCAAAATATATTTGTAATATACAAATTTTATGCTATTTTAAAATAGAGGTGGAATTTGGAAATTGTTATTGCATCAAACAATAAACATAAAGTTGAAGAATTTCAGGCAATGCTTGAAAATTTTTTTGTTCTTCCAATGGGCGACGTTGGCTGCAACTTGGAGGTTGAAGAAAATGGAAAATCGTTTTATGAAAACGCAAAGATAAAGGCAGAAGCTGTTTCAAGCTTCCTTAAGGGAAGGAATTACATTGTTTTAAGTGATGACAGCGGACTTTGCGTTGATGCGCTCGGCGGCAGACCAGGAATTTACAGCGCAAGATATTCCGGAGAGCATGGGAACGACAGGGAAAACAGGAAGAAGTTGTTGGATGATTTAAAAAATTGCAGCAATCGCTCGGCACATTTTCAGTGCGACCTGGTTGCAATTTTCCCAGATGGAAAAGAAATTCATGCTTGCGGAAAGGCTCATGGCGAAATATTAGAGAAAGAATTGGGAGAAAATGGCTTTGGCTATGACAGCCTGTTTTTTTCAAAAGAACTTGGAAAAACTTTTGCCCAGGCAACAGAGCAGGAAAAAAATTCCGTTTCCCACAGGGCAAAAGCCGTTCAAAACCTTTTGCAAATTTTAAAAGAGGCGCCCAAATTTGACACAATTCGACAAAAATCTTAACTCTAAAATTAAGCGCAACTATTCCACTTTTATTTAAAAAATTTCATATAGCCCTTAAAGAACAATTTGTCGAAATTTGTCTTTTTTTGTCAAAATATAGAAGGCGCTAGTTCTCTTTGGGGCAACCAATTCGACATAATTCGACAAAATTTTCGGCAAAGAAAGGCAGCTGAAGCTGCTTTTTTTGTAAAATTTCTATTATTGTATTTTTTTAAATAATGTCAACATTCTTTTCTCATATCCATTGGAATAATAGAATTTTTTTGCGGGTGTGTTGTCCTCCATTACATCTAGTTGGATAAAGCTGCAACCTATGGATTTAAAATATTCTTCCATCTTGTTTAACAACAGCTTGCCGGCTCCTTCCTTTCTTGAATTTTTGCTTACGATAAGTTCGGCAACAATTCCCTTTTTAGGGCAGCTGTAAACAAGTAAATCTTTTTTGCAATATCTTTCAACATAACCAGCGATAACTCCAACAACTTTGCTGCCACTAAGTGCGCAAAAAATCTTTCCGCTGTTTTTCTTGCATTCCTTTACCATGTTTTTGAAATAGCCTTCTCTATATTTAGGCGACAACAAATTTAGTTTGAATTTGTCTATTTCAACAACATATTCTTGTAGTTCAACAAGAAGGTTTTTTACCTCATTTTCATATTGGGTTGTCAATTCAACAATTTGCATTTATTAAAATTTACCACGTTTTGCTTAAATTTACAAGAGAAAAGACGAAAGAGGGAAATTTTTCATATATAGATTTTTGGAGGGTTATATGAACTTTGTTGATAGAAAATTTTATTCTTTAGTTAAAGAAATTGAGGGACTGTCTTTTGAAAAATTATATGATAAAATTGTTTTTAACTATAAATTTTTGCCTTCAAATTACAGAAACATCTTGGAAGATTATTTTAAAAAATTTAACTTTTGGGGGAGTCTTAGCGAAAAAGATGGAAACTTTGAAGAAATTGAGCTTAAAGTTAAAGTTTTGAAGAGTAATTTAAAGGATTTTGTTTGGATGTATAAAAAACTTGAGGACTATACCTCAAAATTTTTATTATATTCTATTTTAAGGAATTGGGTATATTATGACTTCACTTCGCTTGGCCAAATTGTTTCGCCCAAATGCTTTAAGCATTATTTTGATTTAAATTTAATTAGAGATTGCAAAAACGAAGTTTTTGTTGACGTTGGGGCGTATGTTGGTGATTCAACACTTGACTTCATTAGCACATATGGAGAAGATTGTTATAAAAAAATTTATTGCTATGAAATAACTGATGGAATTATTTCATCGTTGAAAGAAAATTTAAAAAAACATGACAAAATTGAAATAGTTAACAAAGCTGTTGGAGAAAAGGATGAGGAAATTTTTCTTTCAGAAAATTTAAACGACAATTCGGCAAATAGAACAACAAAAGACTTTGGTAAAAGTGTTCCTCTAACAAGCTTAGATTTGGACGTAAAAGAAAAAATAACCATGATAAAAATGGACATAGAGGGAGATGAAGAAAAGGCCATTAGAGGCGCAAGACGCCACATAGCCAATGATTCTCCAAAACTTTTGTTATCTGTTTATCATAAAAATGAGGACTATTTTAAAATTGCAAAGCTTGTAAACTCTTATAATAAAAACTATAAATTCTATCTAAGAAATTATGGCGGCAATTTTTATCCAACTGAAATAGTGCTCTTTGCATTACCTAAACAATAATTTAACAATTTTATTAAAAGCTCATATTGAATGAAACATAAAAATAGGAGGTAAAATTTATGTTTTGTTTTAACGATTTAATTGTGGGTGTCCAAACGACCCAATTATTAATAGATATGGCCCAACGGGCGCAACAGGTTCAACTGGGGCAACAGGAGCAAGCGGAGCAACTGGAGCTTGTTGTAACCACTGCTATTATTCAATTACTTCAAACGGTAAAAATGGCGATTATTTCTCAAATTTAAGGGCAAGAAGTGTCGTTCCAGATGGGGGCAGCGATGTTGCAGTTAACACGGACAATATTGTTGTTAGTACACCTGGATATTATATCTTAAACTCTTCTTGTAAATTAGACGCAACCTCAACAACAACGTCTTCGGCTCTTGTTAACCTTGAGATCAATGGCTCAAATTATGATGCAATTTTGTCTGTTGAGAAAGGTAGATGCCAAGAAATTTATGGCGAAGAAATTCTTCAATTAAACGCTGGCGACCAATTGAAATTTAAATTTCAGTGGCTGAGTATGAGTGCAAATTGCGATGATATTAAACTTAAACTTAAGCGAGTTGTCTTCCCTGAAGATTAAAAACAAATGCGCACTAGGGCGCATTTGTTTACATATTTTCTTTATACCAGTTTAATGTTTTTTCAAGGCCATCGTCAAAGCTTACCTTTGGTTTGAAGCCGAGTTCACCCGAAATTTTAGCACAATCCAAACCATATCTAAAATCATGAGAGGGCCTATCTTTGACATAACAAATTAAATTTTCGCTACACTTGTTGTTTATGTTTTTATTTACATAATTTATTATTTTTTTTGCCACAAAATTGTTTGTTTTTTCATCGTTTGAAGCAATGTTATAAATTTCTCCAAGCTTCCCGCTTTGACAAACAAGGTCAATTGCCGCACAATTGTCTAGAACATAAATCCAATCTCTAATTTGATTTCCATCTCCATAGATTTCAATTGGTTTTAATTTTTTTGCGTTTTTAAAACAGCGCGGGATTAACTTTTCCTGATTTTGGTTTGGGCCATAATTGTTGCAACTTCTTGTAATTAAACAAGGAAAACCATAGACATCAAAGAAGCTCTTAACAATTAAATCTGCTGCGGCTTTTGTTGAAGAATATATATTCTTTGGAGAAAGAGGGGAGTTTTCGTTAAAAAACCCTCTTTGAATTGAACCATAAACTTCATCTGTTGAAATTTGAACAAACCGCTTCCCTTGCTTAAATTTCCGCTCAGAAATTTCCCAAGCCTCTCTTGCGGCTTGAAGAAGCGATGTTGTACCTAAAACATTTGTTTTTGTAAAGAGCGCTGGGTTTGCCGCGCTGTTGTCAACATGGCTTTCTGCGGCAAAATTTATACAATAATCAAAATCAAATTTTTTAAACAGCTTTCTAACGAGGTTTAGATTTGAGATGTCACCTTTAACAAAGATATAGCGCGAATCGCTTTTTAGCTCTTTCAAATATTTTGGATTTGCTGCATATGTGCAAAGATCCAAATTTACAATTTTTATATTTGGATATTTTTCTAAAATATATTTTATAAAGTTTGCCCCGATAAAACCAAGTCCGCCCGTTATCAAATATGTTTTATTTTCCATTTAATTTTTCCAAAGACCGTGTAAATTGCAATATGCATAAACATTTTCAACTTTTTCATCATTTGCAAGCGAAAAACTTGCATTTGGCGTTGAAAGAGGGCTTAATTTTTTTATTTGAAGGCCCAAATTTGTTTCCAAAGCGATGAAAGAAATGTTGTGTTCCTCTGACATAGGATGGGCGACGCTTCCAACGTTTACCGCAACTGTGTTTCCGTTTGTTTGAACAACTGGAACATGTTTTTCTTGTGCAGCATCTGTTGTGTTTGCAACAAGTTCTTCCATTTTTTGCCCGCAGCAAAAAACGTTAACTCCGCTGTCCTCAATTTTATTTACAATATTTCCGCAAATAGAACATTTAAAAAATTTTGCCATTTTTTTCTCCTTAGCTTTATGATAGCATAATAAAATTATTTGGCAAAAAAATTTAATATCTTTTTTAAGTTGCAAATGAAACCAGATAACTACTAAGATTTTAAAAGGGCAGAAAAGCGCCAAAAAATTCTTGCCATAGCGCATATTTGTGATATAATAAACCTTGAGGATAAGATGAAGAGTATATATACATATTACAAAGAGCGACTAATTGAAATTAGCGGAAAAAACAGAAGCTTATATTTAAAAAGTTTTACAAAGAAAAACGGCTTTGATGTTGGCCGAATATTATATCATAATCAAGAGCTTGCAACCCAGTTTTTGGAACAAGTTTGGAGCGGGAAGGGAACCGTTTTTAATTTAATAAGCAAGGAAACAAGGCCAGAAATTTTAAAGGCGAATAAGGTTGACGAAAAATATCCTCAGCGCGAATTTGAAAATGAAAAGGACAAGCAAAAATTCGAGAGAAGCAAGCGAGAATTTTCAAAGAAAGTTGTTGAGCAAGAAGTTAAAAACCTTGTTGCACTCAAAAGAGAAATTGAGGAAATTGAGAAGGAAACCGGGCGCTATGAACTTTTTTTGTGTTATCCTTTCGTCTATGGAACAATTAGGAACTATTCATTTAAAGCTCCGCTTTTAATGTTTCCAATTGAAGTTGATGTTATAGACGACAGCAATGTTAACATAAGCTTAAAGCACGGCGAAAATGTTCAGCTTAACAAAGCTTTGATGCTTGCTTTTGCTGATTCATATCACTTAAACCTTGAAGACCTTGAAATGGAGTTTGAAAACATGCGCTCCAAGTTCCAGAGCCTTCAAAAGCTTTTAGATTATTTGAGGTCGTTTGGAATTAGAATTTCAAATTCACAAAGAAAGAATGTTTTTCCATTTTCTCGCTATGGCGAACCAGGGCCAGGAGATGGGCCAGAGATTAAAAATTTGTGTTTGCTTGCAAGATGCAGCTTAGCAAACTCAATTTACAACGACTATTCGGCCCTTGAAAAGAGGCATTTGACAAATGATAGCGTCAATGAACTTTTAAACACCAAACAACGTAAGAAGAAAAAAGAAAAACCCCAGAATTTATATTTAATTAACAATGTTGACTTTGCGCAGGAACAGGTTGTTAGAAAGGTTAACGAAAGCGGAAACATGGTTATATATGGCCCCCCTGGAACCGGGAAAAGCCAAACAATTGTAAACGTCATTGCCGATGCAATTTGTAAAGGGAAAAAGGTTTTGGTTGTTTCCCAAAAGAAGGCGGCTTTGGAGGTTGTTTATAACAGGCTTGGCAGTTTAAATTCAAAGGCCATGTTCATTGTTGATGCAGAAAAGGAAAGGCGAGCTTTTTATGAAAGATGCCTTCAAACCCACGAGGGGGTTATAAAGCAGGAGCAAAACACTTTACTTCAAAAGCAATATGAAGATGTTTCCAAAAAGTTAAATCAAGAAATTGAAAGGTTAAACACAATTTCAAGATGTCTAACAGAAGAAACGCCATTTGGAATTTCTCTTCAAGAAATGTACTATAACTCTTATAAGATTGGAAAAAATTCTGTTGAATATTCTATATATGAAAAAATGCTGGAGTGTAAAAAGCTTTTAGAAATGAATTACAATGAGCTTAGCAGCGCGCTTAGCATTTTAAATGAGAAAAATAAGTGTGAGCTTTACTATAATTTTGTTGAAAGCAAAAAGAAAAACCCGTTTATAGACCATCTTAAAGACGGTCTTGGGGTTCACATAATTGCAGAGGCTCAAACCAAGCTTAGAAATCTTTGTAAGAGCAGGCAGGTTCTTTTTGATGCTGCAAAATATAAGTTCAGCAGGCAAATTCTAACTTATTACACAGAAGTTAAAAATAAAGAAAACTTAAAGCCACTAATCAAAATGGTTTCAAAGTTTGAGCATAAGGCGGCGGATAGGTTTCTTTCCGTTAGCCATGTTGTTTTTCCTCTCTATCCTTTTGCTAAAGCAAAGATGAATCGCCTTGAAAGGCAGGTTAAAGATGAGTTTGACCAAACAATTGAGGCAATTGACGAATATTTAAGTGATTATGAATTTTTAAAAGAGGTTTTATCGCAAGATGGCTATTTAATGGCAATTGATGGAATTTTAAACGGAAATAACGGAATTTTAAAGCTTCTTTTGTCCGCTGTTGAAAACTATGTTGAATTGAATGATGTCAATGCAACGCTTAAAAACTTAACAGACCAGCAAAAATTTGTTTTGAACTTTGCATATAAAAATGCAACGACATACAATAGATATCTTGAAATTTTAAACAAACTTTTGCCGCTTAGGATCTATCACGAAATTTTGGACTATGAGAAAAAACAAAAACAGGTTCTTTCTTCAATTGTTGACTTTGAGAATATAAGAGGGAAAATTGTTTCTTTAAAAGAGCAACAAAACCAAATTAGCAAGGCAATTGCAAACCAAAGCTTTATCGTTGACTATCAAAAGATGATGGACGGAAGTTTGGACAGCAAGGACTATCTATATCAAATTTCCAAAAAACAAAACTTCTGGCCAATTAGAAAAACAATGGAAGTTTATGGAGACTATCTCTTCAAACTTTTCCCTTGCTGGCTTCTTTCGCCAGAAAACGTTTCAACGCTTCTTCCACTTGTTAAAAACATGTTCGACATCGTTCTCTTTGATGAAGCTTCTCAGGTTTTCATTGAGAACACAATTCCATCAATCTTTAGAGCATCAAGAGTTGTTGTTGCCGGAGACGCAAAGCAGCTTAGGCCAACTACAACATTTATGAAAAGATATATGGGAAGCAACATAGAGGATGATGTTGACTATTCAACCCAAGCTGCGCTGGAAGTTGAAAGTTTGTTGGACTTGGCTGTTTCAAGGTTTAACAGCGCAAATATTACCTATCACTACCGAAGCAAGAATGAAGAACTAATTGATTTTTCTAACAAGGCTTTTTACAGCGGAAATCTTCAAATTGCCCCAAATATATCAAAAAACTTTAGAAACAAGCCAATTGAGAGAATTTTGGTTGACGGAAGCTGGAACGATAGAAAAAATCTTGTTGAAGCCAAGAAAGTTGTTGAACTGACCAAGAACATTTTGAAAAATAGGAAGGAAAACGAAACAATTGGAATCATAACTTTCAACAGTGAACAAGAAGCTTTGATAGAGGATTTGTTCGACAAAGAATGTTTTGAAGATGAAAACTTTAGAACCAAATTTATAAGAGAGAAAAGCAGAATTGAAAACGATGAAGATGTTAGCCTTTTTGTTAAAAACATTGAAAATGTTCAAGGCGATGAAAGAGATATAATAATCTTCTCAATTGCATATGCAAGAAATGAATTTGGAAAAGTTAACGCAATTTTTGGCTCTCTTTCAAATGAGGGAGGAGAAAACAGGCTTAACGTTGCAATAACTCGTGCGAAGAAGAAAATTTATGTTGTAACGAGCATAGAGCCGGAAGAACTTAAAGTTGAAAACTCAAAGTTTGCCGGGCCAAAGCTGCTGAGAAGCTATCTTACATATGTTAGGGCAGTTTCCAATGGAAATTCTGAAGAGGTTAAGTCGATTTTAGACAGTTTTAATGAAAGAGCCTTAACAGTTAAAAAACAAATTGGCGTTCTTCCAATTGAAGAGCAAATTCAAAAGAAACTGGTTAAACTTGGCTATTACGGTGAGAGAAACCTTGGCAACTCAAACAGTAAAGTTTCGCTTGCCGTTTACGACAAGAAAAAGGACAGGTTTTTGCTTGGAATTGAAACCGACCAAATGGTAATCGCAAGCTCGCCATACTGTTTGGAAAGAGATGTTTATCGAAACGAATTTTTAAAGTCAAAGGGCTGGAAAATTTTCCGCGTTTGGAGCAGAGATTATTGGCACAATAGCAGCCATGTCATTTCTTCAATCGTAAAAGAAATTGAAAAGCAAAAAAAGCTTTTGGAAAAGGTTGAAACGAAAAAATAAGAAAAAACTCTATCTTGATTGATAGAGTTTTTTTAGCCCATTAAAAATCCTTCAATAATCGTCTTTTCTGCATCTTCCTCAGAAAGCCCAAGCGTCATAAGCTTAATCAATTCATCTCCGGCAATTTTTCCAATTGCTGCTTCGTGAACAAGAGAGGAATCTTTCGAGAGAGCAGAGATCCTTGGAACAGAAATAATTTTAGCGTCGTCAAGCAAAATTCCGTCACATTCAACATGGCCAAAACACTCTGTTTTTCCAATCATGTTGGAAACAAATTTTTGAGAAGAAGAATCTTTTGCAACGCTGTGGCTAACGATGTCTGCGCTGGAATTTTTCCCGGCAAGCGTTATTTTAAAATTTGTTTTAACTTTTTGATCTTTTGCCGTTAAAAGATTTTCTTTAACAATTAGTTTTGCATTTTGTTTTAACTTTGCGTTGGTGTTTCTAATTGAACTGTCAACGCCCTCAATTTGAAGTGTTTCCATTTCCATAAAGGAGTTTTCATCAAGAAAAAGATTTGTAACTGGGTTTAGAATTTTCTTTCCTTCGCCCTGACCATAGTGTTTTTCAACATATCTAACATGGCTGTTTGGCTTTAAATAAAAGCTGTGAATTCCGCTGTGTTGGCTTGAATTGCAGGTTGGGTTGTCAATTCCACAGCCGGCAATTATTGTTACATCACTGTTTTCGCCAATGTAAAAATCGTTGCAAACGGTGTCCGAAAAATTTCCAATTGTTACAATAACTGGAATGTGAACACTTTTGTTTTTAGTGTTTGGGGCAATTTTTATATTAATTCCGCTGCCGTCCTTTTTTGGAATTATTTCAATTTCTTTTGTTGAGTTTCTTGAAAGAACTTGGCCGTTTTTTCTTATGTTAAAAGCGCCAGATGGAATTTTGTGAAGATCTGCAATTTGTTGCAAAAGAATTTTATCAATCTTGTCCATTTTCCCCCCTTAACTTTTTGCAAGAAAAATTTTCTAAAAGCGGAAGGATTTCGCTTCCTTTTCCAACTTTTTCAACCTTTCCGTTTGACAGCAAGATAATTTCATCTGCCAATTTTAAAATTTCCTTCTGGTGGGAGACTATTATTGTTGTTTCTTTAATTCCAGAAAAAAGCGAGGAAAGCTTGTCAAAACTCCAAAGGTCAATTCCCGCTTCTGGCTCGTCGAAAATATAAACTTTTGCCGGCCTTGAAAGAGCCATTGCAAGTTCAATTCTTTTAAGCTCTCCGCCAGAAAGGCTTTCGTCCATATACCTGTCCTTATAGTTCCTTGCGCAAAGGCCCACTTTAGATAGATATTCACAACTGTTTGAAATTGTGTTGTTCTTCTCAGAAGCAATGTCTAAAAGCTTTCCAACTTTAATTCCTTTAAAAGTTACCGGCTTTTGAAATGCAAAAGAAATTCCCTCTCTTGCGCGCGAATCTATTGAATAATTAGAAATATCTTTATCGTCAAGAAAAATTTTTCCTTGTTTTAAGGAGCCAATTCCCATAATAAGTTTAACAAGAGTTGACTTTCCGCTTCCGTTTGGTCCGGTTATAACATAAAGCTTTTTGTCTTGGAAGGTTAGGTTGATATCTTTTAAAATTTCAATTTCCCTTCCATTTTCAAAAACGCTGCAACTTAGGTTTTCAATTTTTAACATGAACTTATTATATATCTTTTAACTATTTTAAGTCAATCATCTAATTTAATTTTCTTTAATATTTTTGTTGTTATTTTTTTTGATTTGTTGTATAATTAGGCGAAGTTTATTAAAAGGAGAGAGGAGTTATGGCAACAAAGAAATCCAGTTCAACCAAATCAAGCCAAACTAAATCGTCAAGGTCAAGCAAGTGGGGCTTAAACAAAATTTCAATGTATGTTTTAGTTGCAGTTGCACTTTTGTATGTTGTTTCGCTTTTGCTTGCTTGTTTCGATGTTAACTTGGTTGTTGTTAGTGCGCTTCAAGGCGTTGCGGCAGCAGTTATGGTTATAATTGTTTCAATTTTGGCTTGGCGCTATGTAAAACCAAAACAAGCAGTTTGGAAAGTTCTTTATGTAATTTGCTTGCTTTTAGTTATTGTTGGAATAATTGTTCCATTGGTTTTACAGTAATAAAAAACTGATAGAAAAAGCAAAAACTTTGTCCAAAAGGGCAAAGTTTTTTAATATTTATCTTGTAAGTGGATAAAATAAAATTAATTAAGTTAAAAATTAAAAAAATTAATTTAATTTGTTTGACTTAATAAAAAAAAATGTGTATAATCACAATGAAATCTAAAAAAGGAGGGGTAAAAAATGAAGCTTAAAGCAAAGTTGGTTACAACATGTGCAGCGTTTTGTTTGATTCTTTGCCTAACAATTGTTGGTGTTTGGGCTGTTGCAACAGCAAACATCCCTATGGGAGGCAGCGTTGGCTTTACAGCAACTGACGTTGATGCAACAATAAGCGGCTCATTCTCAGGAATTTCTGGCTCACAAGCTCTAGAAACATTAAAACTTGATGCAAGCACAACTAATGTTGAAAATGTTGATGGTTACACCACATGGCAGAACTGGAAATTGAATTTTGCAGACAAGACTCAAGATATTGTTTTAACAATTACTGTTACAAACGATAATACTAAGCGTGCAATTGATGCAACTTTCACTAATAATACATCTGCATTAACTAACATGACTGTTTCACTTGCAGGCGGCGATGCAGCTGGCAGCGGTTCGTATACAAGTGGAACAGAAGTAACAATTTCAGCAGGGCAAAGTGTAATTTTTAAAGTAACAATTCATGTTGAAAATGCAAATAATTCTGCTAGCGCAACATTAGCTTTGAATTTGCTCTTAGAAAATGTTGAAGCTGCTTAATGTTAAATTAGTTGCTTAATTAATTGAACCTTATTTGTTTAAAGCAGTTTTTTAGCAGCTGTTTTAACTGATAGGGTTCTTTTAAAAATAGGAGAAAGTATGAACAAATATAAATTAGCAAAGGCACTTAACATCATAACAAATGTTTTATTTGTTTTGGTTATGGTTCTTCTTATAATTTATTTGGTCTATGGTTTTACTTCAAGGGCTCAAAACAAAGTTCCCTCCTTTTTTGGCCAGTCATATGTTAGAATTATGAGCAATTCTATGGAGGCAAGGGGATTTGAGCAAAACGAGGTTGTAGCTATTGAAAAAGTTAATATATCTGAAATTAAAGAAGGTGATATAATTGCTTTCTATAAACGTTTTTTTAAACTTAATCTTAGCAACCCTGCTGGTGAGCAACAAGACGATAAAAAAGGAGAAAATTCTTTTGAAGACTTAAAAATTGTTTTCCATCAAGTTGGAGAAGTTTACGTTGATTCCGAAGGTCAAACCTGGTTTAAGACACACGGGTACGGGACAAGCAAAGAGGAAATAATTTACGATCCAGGTTATGTCCGTGGAGATTATGTTGTTGGAAGATATGTTGATTCTGGATTGGCTGGTTTCTTAAATTTCCTATCTAGCACAACAGGAATTATTGTTGTTGTAATTGTTCCGTCTGCAATTGTTCTTTTCCTTCTTGCATGGGATATTATTCAAATTTCAGATCAAATGGTTAGAGTAAAAAAGCAAAATGCTGCAATTGCAGCAAAAGCAGGTTTACTTGACGATGATGACGAAGAAGAAAATATGAAACCATCTGTTGGTAGTGACCCGAAAAAAGAAAAGAAGAATAAATAATTAGAAATAAACAAATTAAAAAACCCTAATTTAGGGTTTTTTTTAAAGACTTTGAATTGGCGTTCCTTTAATAAACGTGCTGTCAATTAAAACAAATTCGTCACTAATTTTTTTAAGAGATTTGCTTAACGGAAGGGTATTTTTATAATTTTCCAAAATCTCGTCGTTATTATAAAATTCTCCGCCTTGTTTATATCTTAGCTCTGCACGTTGTTCGTTAACAGAGGCAGATGTTGTAAAGACAAAATATGTTTTTATTTTAAAATCGTTGTCTTTTGCATATTTTAAAAGTCTTAAAATTTCTTTACTTGAAGAATCCCATTCAAAAGCAAATCCTTTTCCTTCAGAAATTTTATTCTTAAGAACTTGCTCAAGTGGCGTTTCAGTTCCGCTTCTTTTTAATGTTGCAAAGTTTATGAATGGAACATTGATTTTATTTGCTTTATATAAATTTGCCATAATTGTTGATTTTCCACTTCCGCTTGGCCCACAGACAACATATAAAATTTTTTCATCTGATGGAGAAATCTTTGTTGCATTCAGCAATATTCCTGCCATTTTTTTATAAGGATATACTTTTATTTTTAGGCTCTTTTCCATGTCTTCACCTCTTTATTATAAATATATAACAATTTGAAATATATTTCAATAGTTTTTTAAAAATTAATTTGACAAATTTTGAAGATGTTTGATATTATTTTTATGAATTACTGAAGGAAAATGTTATGGAAAATTTTAAAGAAGAATTTGTTAAGATTTACAAGGAAAACATCTCTCGGGACGGGGCGGACAAGCTTTTGGATTATCTTGAAAAAAGCGATTTTTTCACTGCGCCTGCTTCAACAAGATTTCACAGCTGTCATGAAGGCGGCCTTTGCGAACATTCCGTTAAAGTTTATAGAAGATTTTTAAGAAGAGTTAAAGAGGAGTTTGGCGAAAACTTTGAAGAAAAAGTTTCAAAAGAATCCGTTGCTTTAATTGCGCTTTTGCACGATGTTTGTAAGGTTGACTGTTATAAAACTGAAATGAGAAATGTCAAGGAAAACGACAGGTGGGTTCAAAAGCCATATTACACTGTTGAGGACAAGCTTCCATATGGCCACGGCGAAAAGTCTGTTTACATAATCAACGGCTTTTTGCGCCTTACAAGAGAGGAGGCAATTGCAATAAATTGGCACATGGGAGGCTTTGATGCAAGGGTTATGGGCGGCTCATATGCCCTTAAGGATGCCTTCTACAGCTATCCGCTTGCGCTTTTGTTCCATCTTGCGGACGTTGAGGCAACTTATTTAGACGAATCTCAAAGTTAAAATAAATTATTTCTTTTTATAAAAAACTGTGATATAATACATCTGTGGAATTTGTTAAGAAACATAAAAAAGCGTTAATCATAAGTTCTGTTATTTTAACAATTATTGTTGTTATTATAATTCTTATGTTTACGCTTTTTTCTTTGAAAAGTGTTGAGCTTTCCTCTAAAACAGAAACTTTAAACATAACAGCGGAGCAAACGGAGCAAATTGAGCAAAAAACCCTTTCCTATGGCGGGAGCGTTCTTTTTATAAATAAAGATAAGATTGTTAGTGAGCTCGAAAAGGAGTTTCCATACCTAAAAATCGTCAACATTGAAACTCAAATTCCAGATAAATTTGTAATTCATTGCGCGGAAAGAGAAGAACTTTTTTCAATTGAGTCCAATGGGAAATATTATGTTTTAGATGAGGAACTTAAAATTTTAAGTATAAGCAATTCTCCAGATGAGTCGCTTGTTTCGTTTGAATTTGAGGGAATAGATTACAACGAGCAAACGGGGCAATATTTCGCAACAAAACTCAACCTTAATCTTTCTTCTGCGGAAACGGGCCAGTTTTTAACCCTTGGAAGCAGCCAAAGTTCATATTTTGCAGATAAAATGCAAACAATTTCAACCTCAGTTCTAACTGCTTTTGAGCAAAACAACAGGGACATTTCCTATGTAAAAAGCCAGTTTGAGCAGTTTGAAATTTTTTATAGGCCGGAACAGGTTTCAGAAACAAATTATATTTGGAGAACTTGTTTGAGGCTTGTTGATAGAAGCGGCTTTGAATATCAAATTGTTGACGCAGACATAAATTTGCCCGAGAAAATTTCCGTTCTCTATAGCGCGCTAACAGCTGCCGCTAACGAGCCAAGCCTTTTGGAGGGCACATATCTAATGGTTTATCAAAACGCAAATGGCGATTTTGCATATAGTTTTGTTGAAAGGTAGGAGGTTTTTATGAAAAGATTTATTCTTTCGCTTGTTAATTTAATTTTGGCGGGGGCAATGCTTCTAATTTTGATTTGCCCAATTGCATCTTTTAATAAAGTAGTTGGCGATGCAGAGCTAAAAGAGGGGCAAAATGCAACCTCGCTTTACTTTGTTGAAAGTTTGTTTGTTAGCGAAGAAGACGTTTTGAAAGCAAGCGCAGATTTATTCGCAAAAAGCACGGAGTTGGCACTTGAATTCTCGGGCGATGAATACGAAGAAAAACTTTATAATTCGCCAGAAAAAAACAGGTTTGACGTCTATCAATTTGCAACAAGCGAAACGCTTGTTTCCCATGGTTTTACATCAGCTTCTGGGAATTTAATTGTTCAAACAAAGGCGGTTTCGGCGCTTATAATTGTTTATTTGGTTTGCGCGGCTCTAACTGTTTTAATTACTTTAATTTGCATGATTTTTAACAGCAAAAAGCTAAAGGGGCTTGGAACTTTCTTTACTTTGATTGCATTTTTAATTAGCGTTGCGCTTGCTCTTACTATAGAATTTGCCCTAAAACTAGATGGCGCGATTACAAGCCTTGTTTCTCATGTTAAGTGGCCGTTATATGTATTTATAGGTTTTACATTCATATATATGCTCATTAGAAGCGCCCTCAATAGAAAGACAAATTAATTGCACAATTTACCTAAAAAATAGTTGACAAGTTCAACTATTTTTTTTATAATTATAAAAAAATTGGTTATTTATGCATTTACATAATATCAATTTTTCTTTTAGTTCACTAAGGAGAAAGGATTAGAAATGCCAAAGAAGTGCGCAGCAATAATGGATATTGGTTCGTCTAAAATAAGCGTTTTAATTGGCCAAAGCGGCGTTAACAATTCCTTTATTATTAAAGGCGTTGGCGAAAGCGAATATGCTGGCTTTGCAGACGGCGAATTTTTAGAGCCAGAAAACCTAAAATATGCTGCTGCGCTTGCAATTTCAAATGCGGAAAAACAGGCGGGGATGAAGATTGAAGCAATTTTTGTTGGCGTTCCGGCTGAGTTTTCTTTTTGTGATTGCACAGAGGTTGAGACAAACTTTAAAAAACGGGTTACGATTGCAGAAGAGGATGTTTCCTATCTATATTCAAAAGCACTAAACAAGGAGCTTATGAAAACAAAAACATTGCTCTCTTGTCGAACACTTTGGTTTAAACTTGACGATGGGCGAAAGATTTTTGACGTTGAAAAACAAAAGAGTTATAAACTCCGTGCAAAAGTTAGTTTGATTTACGTTGAAAACAGCTTCATTTCAACTTTTAATGACGTTTTGGGAGAGGCGGGAATTGTTTCTGTTGAATACATTTCATCACCTCTTGCTCAGGCAGATTTTTTGTTGGACCAAGTTGAAAGACAAAGAGGCGCCGTTGTAATTGACATTGGCTACATAACAACAAGCGTAAGCGGTGTTTTGGGCGAGGGCCTAGCGGGCTTGAATTCATTTTCGCTGGGCGGAGCACACATAAGCGGAGATTTTTGCGAAGCTTTCGAGATTAGTTTTTCTGAAGCAGAAAAGCTGAAAAATGAGATAGTTTTAAGTGTAAATTCAAAAAAGGTGGGAAATTATGAAGTTAATGTTGAAAATCAAGTTTTGTTTGTGCCAATTGTTTCTGCAAATGAGATAGTTAAAGAAAGAATTGAAATGTTTGCATCTTTAATTAAAAGATGCCTTCAGAAAATTTCGGAACAAAATTTGGAAAATGCCCAAGTTTACTTGACAGGAGGCGGACTTTCGTATATAACTGGAGGTAGAGAATATCTTGAAGAATGTTTGGGAAGAGAAATTAAAATTCTTGCTCCAAATATTCCCGCCTTTGCAAAACCACATTTCTCAAGCGCGATAAGCGTTTTAAGCGAAGCGTTGAAAAAACAAAATCAATCAAAAAATTGGTTTACTAAATTTTTTAAATAAGGAGAAGTAATATGTATTCAGAAAGCAGCATTGGACCAGTTGCAAACATTAAAGTTGTTGGAATTGGCGGAGGCGGAAATAACGCAGTTAACAGAATGATTAACGCCAACATAACAAGCGCTCAGTTTGTTGCAATCAACACGGATAAGCAGGCTCTTTTAATGAGCAAGGCAGATTTGCGCCTTCAAATTGGCGAAAAATTAACCCGTGGTCTTGGAGCTGGAGCAGATCCAGAAGTTGGCCAAAAAGCTGCTGAAGAATCTAAGGCAAGCATAACAGAAATGTTAAAGGATTCCGACCTTGTTTTCATAACCGCCGGAATGGGCGGTGGAACAGGAACAGGTGCAGCACCTGTTGTTGCTCAAATTGCAAAGGAAATGGGGATTTTAACAATTGCTGTTGTAACAAAACCATTCAATTTTGAAGGTAGAAAAAGAATGGAAAATGCAGAACTTGGGCTTGAAAATCTTAGCAAATATGTTGATACGCTTGTTGTTATTCCAAACGACAAACTTTTGAAACTTGTTCCAAAAGGAACTCCAATTGTTGAAGCGTTTAGATATGCGGACGACGTTTTGCGCCAAGGTATTCAAGGAATTTCAGATTTAATTGTTACTCCAAGCTTAATTAATTTGGATTTTGCGGACGTTAGGTCAATCATGAAAAACAAGGGCCTTGCCCACATGGGAATCGGCCGTGGAACGGGCGAGAATAAGACAATTGAAGCCGTTAGACAAGCAGTTTCAAGCCCGCTTTTGGAAACAACAATTGAAGGTGCAACCGGCGTTTTAATCAATGTTAAAGGCGGAAACGATTTGCCTTTAGACGAAGTTTACGAAGCTGTTGACCTTGTTAAGGAAGTTGTTGATTTGGAGAGCAACATTATTTTCGGCGCGGCAATTGACGAAGCAATGAGCGATGAAGTTGAAATTACAATCATTGCAACAGGCTTTAAAGCCCTTCCAGAGGAAGAACCAGAAGAGGTTGAAAAAGCGCGTGAAGAAGTTAAAGCTTATGGTGGGTTCGACAAGGAGAAATATGACCAATATGCGCAAAATGGGGCAATGGATTTAGGCGTTAGAAGGCAAGCTGAAACTCCAGTTGAAAGGGCTCCAGAAAGGCCTGTTGAAGCTCCAACATCAAGAATTTCAATCAAGGAGGCAGACATTCCGCCATTCCTTAGGAAAATTAAAAGAGATAGATAATTACATATTAAAACCCTTCGTTTTGAAGGGTTTTTATTTGCCACTCTTTAGCTAAAAGCATAAATTAAATTTACATTAAGAGTTAAACAATTTGTCAATGCTAGCAAAGGCAGGGAAAAATTTTATGAAAAATTTGGGTTTTGCGCCCGTCCAAATGAAGAGGTTGGCGCTGGAATGAAATGGAACGGGAAGAAGATTTGAGCAGATTTCATTTTAATTTAGAAAATAACTGTTTGAAAGTTATCTCAATAATAATATTGGATTTTTTGTTAACTTTATTTAATATTTCAAATAAAAGTGTACTAAATTTAAATTAAATAAGGTGCTAAAAAAACGGGCGAGCTGCCCGCTTTTTATTTTGACAATTTTTCAATTTGTTCCAAAATCTTTGCTTCTTTATTTTGAAGTTTTTGGCGCTTTGCGAGATAAACTTTTAGGTCCTTCATGTGGGTTTTTGCCTTTTTAGAGCCTTCATACTCTTCCTCAAGAGCGCTGATTTCACTTCTAACTTGCTCAAGTTGAGCGTCAAGATTTTGCTTTTCAAGCGCTTTTTGTTCGCGTTCGCGCTTTTCAACTTGTTTGTTTAAAGTTTTGTTTCGGTCATATTGGTTTTTAGATTTTTTGCTTGGTTTTTTAATTTTAATTTTCTTAACGTAATATAACACTATTCCGGCAATGAGCGCAACGGCGAGCAATATTGAAGGAACAATATACCATGCGATTGATGGGTCTGCAGAAGGCGTATCTTCATTTCCATTGTCATCTGGGTCTTCAGGGGTTGTTTCTTCTGGAATATCATAGCTAAAAGCAACAAGATCTCTGTTTATTGCCGCGGTTTGGTCAAGATTTAAAAGGTCGTCGAAGGTTACTGCACCGGTTGGAAGATATGATGTTTCTGTTTGACCTTCTTCTGCTTTTAAAACATATTTATTTTCTTCATTGTTTACAAAAACAGAGGAGGCGCTTGATTTCGTAATTAAACGAACATCGTCAATAAAGGCAACGCCTGTTGTTGGGCTTTCTTCAGTTCCAAATTCAATTATAAAGTTAACTTTTTTATCTGTTCCGTCAACTTTTATAAAAGCGTGGAAAGTTGCCCATTCATTGCTGTCTGAGCTATATTCAACATAGGAGAAGACGTTTTCCTTTGAATAAATTGTTCTGTCATCAGAATCAATTATGTAAAAACTAATTGGGTTTGTTTGATCTTGATTTGCTTGAGTGTTGAATTTAAATTGAATTTCATAATATTTGTTTTTTGTTAAGACAATTTCAGAACATGTAATTGTTTGGTAACCGTTTTGATTGCTTAGCATTAAAACGTTGTTATTTGAATTTTCAATGCTTGAGCCGTCGGCATTGTTTGGGTTTGTTGCCGAAAGACCAAGATTTTTTATTATTGTTTCAAAAATTGTTTTATTTGTGTTGATAATTCCCCAATCTGTTTCTCCGCCTGCTTGGCTTTGGCTCCAGTTCAATGGGCGAAGGTCGGAAAGAGCGGTGTAGTTATTTAAGTTCCAATTTTGGTTTTCTGTTACGTTGAAATATCCATTGTCAATGAAAACATAGTTGCTGTTTTGAGTTAAATAGGAAGCTTGCTGGCCGTTGTCATCTTCTGTTAAATTACTAAATTGTTCATATGTTACGCTGAAAAGCCTTAGCGTGTCAACTGCAGCATAGCCAATTTGATTGCTTTTTGTTGTTACGCCATCTGTTTCAACCGCGTTTCCAAAGAGGAGTTGAAGTTTTACTTTTGTTTCGCTAAACTCGTTTCCTTGAATTAAAAAAGCATATGTAACATAATCTTCAGATTCTGTTTTAATTGCGTCCATGGCAACAATGTCGCCAGTTGCTTGGTCTATTAGTTTTGCATTTATTCCATAGTTTGTTCCGCTGTTTCCAAGCTCTGCAACTTTAACATTGAAAGTTAAAACATAGTATGCATGGGCAGGGATTGTAATTTCTGGGCTTTCAATTCCAGCAATTCCCGAGTCATTTAGCAAAAAGAGGAGACCGAAGCGGTTTCCGTCCGTTCCGTCTGTCCCAATTGTTGTGTAGTTAATCATTCCGTCGCCATAGGCAAATGCACCGTCTGGATCTGTGAAATCTGCAACGCCAACTTGAATAATTTCTGTTTCGGCAAATGTTGGAATTGTCCAGCCTTCTGTTGAACCGCTTTCAAAGCCCATGTTTAGCCCAAGGCCAGAGGTAAGTTCTTGGCTGTTTTCAGAGCCTTCTCCGTTTTGATTGATTAAATCCTCAATTGAAAATTCAATTTCCTCTTTGTCATCATCTGCTGCATAAACTGTTGTTGCATATCCAATTGGAAACAGCGCAAGAATTAAAAGTAAGCAAATTATAAGTTTTGTAAAAGATTTTTTTGTTGTCATATTCCACCTTTTTAAATAATTCCAAATTAGTATACTTAACTTTTAAAAAAATACAAAGCAATTTAATAAAAATTTAAAAAAATAGGATAATAAGTTATGGCTATGAAAAAATTTAAAGATAAAGTTATTTTAATTTTAAGTGGAATTGCAATTGGAATTGCAAACGGCTTTTTTGGTGGCGGAGGCGGGATGATTTGCGTTCCACTTCTTGAGAAAGTTTTAAAAATTGACAATAAAAAATCCCATTCAACTGCGCTTGCAGTTATGCTTCCAATTGCGCTTTTTTCAATTATCGTCTATGTAATAAAAGTTAGAATAGATTGGCCAATGTTTGGATATGTTGGCGGGGGATTTGTTTTGGGAGGAGCGCTTGGCGCTTTGCTGCTTTCAAAGCTCAATGGAAAAATTGTTAGAATCGTTTTCATCCTTGTTGTTCTTGCCGCCGGCGTTAGGCTTTTAATTTAAGGTGTTTTATGGAAATTGCTCTATATATAATATTTGGAATAATTGGTGGAATCCTCGGCGGAATGGGAATGGGCGGAGGAACGCTTTTAATTCCACTTTTAACAATTTTTTTGGCTGTTGAACAAAAAGTTGCCCAAGGAATCAACCTTCTTGCCTTCTTGCCAATGGCAATTGTTGCGTTAATTATTCACTTTAAAAACAAGATGGTTGAAACAAAGGGAATTCTTTGGATAATTATCCCTGGCGTAATTTCATCTGTTGGCTTTGCATTTTTGGCAAGCACATTGGATAACGAAATTTTAAGAACGCTTTTTGGCTCATATCTAATTTTGATTGCTGTTTATGAAATTTGCTGTTTAATTTTTGAAAAAAACTAAAATAGCCCTCAGTTTGCTTTACAAAAGTTTTATTCTATGTTAAAATTCAATCGTAGCATAGGAGAAATTTATGGTAGATAAAAATAAGTGTATATCTTGTGGAACTTGCATCGATATTTGCCCAGTTAACGCAATTTCTTGGGGTGATGACGGAAAGGCCCACATAGATCCAAACAAGTGTATTAAGTGTCATTCTTGTGAGGGAATGTGCCCAGTTGGCGCAATTAAAATTGAGGATTAGGAGAGATATGACGGCGAAGAAGGCAATTGTTCAAATTGATCATGAAAACGTTAATTTGATTTTGATTGAGTGCAAGGATAACTTGTATTTCAACATTATCGATGTTTTTTCAGATTCAATTCCTCTTGTTGAAGACATTGACAAGAACGGAATTTTAAGACCAGTTTTGATTAAAGATCTTTTGAAGATTTTAAAAATGTATCGCAGAATTTGCGACAACAATTCAATAACAGAAATCTATTCCTATTCAGGAAGCTTTTTTGCCGAGGCAAAAAACAATAAGAGCATTTCTGAGGAAATTTACAATACTTGCGGCTTTTTGCTAAATATTTTAACTCCAGAAGATGAGATGAAAAACACCTTTATTGGGGCGGTTAACTCAAGCGATGTTCAAAAAGGCGTTTATTTCTATGTTGGTTCAAGATTTTGCTATCTTTTGAATTTCAATAGGAGAAACATTTTAAACTCGGTTATATTTCCATTTGGAGTTTTTCAAGTTTCAAAAATTTTAAATTCAGAGGGCGATCTTCAAGCAAAAAAACAAGAAATTTCAAACCTGTTTAATTCCTATTTTTCCAAAGCAGATTTTGTAAAATCAATTGATGAAGAAACGGAAATTTTATCAAGTGGAAACACAATGCTTTCAATTGGAAAAATTGCAAGAAAGGCGACAAGATATCCTCTTGAAATGGAAAACAACTATGTTCTTTCGCTTGAGAATTTTAACAACGTTTATTCTTTAGTTGAAGGGCTTGGCCTTGACAACACAAAGAAGATTAAGGGAATTAGTTCTGAAAGCGCAGACAGAGTTTATGCCGGAGCAATTTTGGCAAAGCTTTTTGTTGACGGCCTTGGCGCAAAACAAGTTTCAATTAGCTCTGATAAGCTTTTAGATGGCTTAATTTCAACAACTGTAATTCCTGCAATTAACGAGCGGCCGCTTAGCGACATGTTCATTTACAGCTTGGAAAACATCAGCGCATTTTTCTCTGGGCCAAATTCAAACAACAACAAGGTTTATGAACTTTCAATTAATGTTTTTAAACAACTTAAAGTTGTTCACAAGCTTCCAAGAAATTATATAAAACCTCTTAGAATCGCAGGTTATCTATATGACTGCGGAAAGCGAATCAATTTTGACAATGCAATTAAAAATTCTTTTGAGGTAATTTTAAACTCCAAAATTAAAGGAGCATCTCAGAAAGAAATCTTACTTGGAGCTTTTGCATGTAAGCTTCAGGATCTTGATAATTTCAACCTTTCAGAGTGGGTTAGATATTCAAGTTTGGTAACAGAAGAAGATTCGGTTGCTGTTAAAAAGGTTGGTGTTTTAATCCAACTTTCCGCGGCTCTTGATGCAAGCAAGAGCGGGGCTGTTGACGACCTTAACTGTGACATTTTAGGAGATTCAATAATTGTTAAAACAATTGTCAACAAGGAAGCAGATTTTGAAATTAAAGAAGCAATGAAAGTTAACAAAAACTTTAAAAAGGTTTTCACCAAATTTATTGAGGTGATTTAATGAAAAAGGGGAGAGTTTTAAGCATTTTCGCGCTATTAATTTGCTGCATT
The DNA here is from genome assembly GCA_944380415.1 of uncultured Clostridia bacterium. Classification (GTDB taxonomy): domain Bacteria; phylum Bacillota; class Clostridia; order Christensenellales; family UBA1242; genus UMGS687. The sequence goes on from CALWHN010000004.1 coordinate 34,082, forward strand.
TTCGCCTTTAGCGGATGCGGAACGCTTGGCTCAACCTCTTCAATTTCAACAGGCGGAAATTCTCAATATGTTTCACAATATCAAGAAAATCAGCCAATAACAGTTGAGGAAGGAAGCACTGCGGCTGAAATTGCTCAAAAATATATTGACATTTCTTTTACTGTTTTAATCTATCAAGTAACAGAAGTAAATGGCGGAAGTTCTAAGTCGATGGAGCTTTCAAGCTATGGAAGCGGCTTTGTTGTTCACACCGGAGGTTTTATTTTAACAAACTATCATGTTATTGAAAATGTATTAGCAGACCCGGTTTCATATGGCGCAACAAAGGTTTATTATGAGTGTTATGTAAGCCAAGATGGAGGCGAAACATATTATCCAGCAGAAATTTTGTGGGAAAACTCTGTCTTTGACATGGCAATTATAATTTGTGAGGAATTTGCTTCTCTTCCAGCTGCAAAACTTAAAGATAGAACAATTTATTGCAGCGATGAGGAGAGGATTGGGCTTTTAGAGCAGGTTATAACTGTTGGAAATCAAAAATCCTATCATGCTTCAGCAACAATTGGAAACATTTCTTCAACTATATTGAGAGTTGCAACTTCGGAAACTAATGTGTATGAACATTTAATTCAACACAATGCATCAATCAACCATGGTAACAGTGGCGGAGCATTAATTGACATGGACGGAAATGTGATTGGTCTTAATACGCTTGGTGATGACGATGCAAATTCTCTTTTCTTTGCCGTTTCAATCTATCCAGCAATTGCCGTTTTGGATAAAGTTGTTGAAAACTACTATGCAACAGGTTCAAAAACAGAGGAAATTGTTCTTGGGTTCACGGGAACGGACTCTGTTTTAGATAGCATGTCTCAAACTTCAGTTGGCTTTGAGGGAGAGGGTCTTTATGTAACAGGAGTTGAAAGCTCATGCCTAATCAGCGGGCTTCAAGTTGGAGATGTTATAGTTGAAGTTAAAATTCAAACTTCTGATGGGACAGAAAGCTTTGAGGTTTGGGATAATAATTCGTTTAGATATTCAAGACTAAACTTGCTTTATGCTCAAAACGCAACATTTAAAGTTAACAGAGGAGGAAATATTGTCGAATTGGCAATAATAAATTAATATGGCTTTTAATTTAGCAATCGAATTTGGTGGAGTTAACACGCTTATTTACAGAAGAGGACAAGGGCTTGTTTTAAAGGAACCAAGTTTGGTTTGTGCGGCAAATGTTGGCCAACAATATGAAATTAAGGCAATTGGACTTGACGCTGAAAAACTTCAAGGAAAGACAAACGATTCAACATACATCTTCAGCCCTGTTGTTTGCGGAGAGGTAAAGAGCCTTGATTATACGGCAGAAATGCTTAAATACTTTTTTAGAAAGGTTGAGCTTAGAAAGTTTCCTAAAGAAAATGCTGTTATTTTAGTTCCAACAGGAATATCTGATGAAGCAAAAAAAGATTATGCTCGCGCAGCAAAAATTGCCGGAATTGGAAAAGTTTGCTTAATTCCAACGGTTGTTTGCAGCGCATATGCAACAGGCGAGGTTGAGCAGAGCAAAACTAAGCTTTGCGTCCACATTGGCGGAACGCTAACAGATGTTGCAGCAATTAACATGAATTCAATTTTAAAAGGCTGCTCAATTGAACTTGGCGGAAGATATTTGGACATTGAAATTGCCCAATATATTTCAAAGAAACACAAAGTCGAAATCAGCATTGCAAGCGCAAAGCGCCTTAAGGAAGAAATTGCAACGTTAGTTGAGGGCGATGTTAGAACAGCAGATGTAATTGGAATTGACGAAGGAAGCGGAAAGCCAAAACAAATTGTTGTTTCAAGCGAAGAGATTCTTCCAATGTTAGATTCATTCATGGACAATATAATTTCTGCAATAGAAACGACGTTAAACGTATGTCCACCAGAAGTTTCGGGTGACGTTGCACAAGAAGGAATCTATGTTTCGGGCGGCCTTTCTTCAATTTTGGGGCTTTCAAAGTTCTTGGCAAAGAAACTCCAAATAAAAGTTAATGTAATCCCAGACGGAGACAATGCGCCGCTAATTGCCGCAGGAAAACTTATTTCAAATAAAAAATTGCTTTTAGAAATAGTTGACAATTTTTAAATTAAAGCCGCATGATTGCGGCTTTAATTATTTAATAGGAATTGATAAAGTTCATCTCTTCGATCATATGCGGTTGCAACCGCATTTTGATGGGCTTCGTCAACGCGCTTTGTTCCATGGGTTTTGCTGTTGAGAAAGTGGATGCAAGTGTGTCCGTCCATGTTGTTTCCTTCAATTAGTGTGTAACCGTGGGGCATTCCGTTTATGGAGGCCGCAACATATGTTCCGTTAATTTCAACCCAAACTGCGCGGCGAGTCCAACTCCAAACCCCGTCGTAAAGACTTTTCATAATTGCGGTGTTTTCTGCATCAATTGGTTGAACGTCTGCATGGTTATAGCCGCCAACTCTTTTAACATAGTATGATTTTTTTGTTTCAACGTCGATAACTCTTGCAACAAGAGTATACTTTGTGAAAAAATTGTCAACAACGTCAAACCAGTCTAAATTTACAACGTTTCCAATCTCACTTATAACCTGGCCGTTTGATTCCGCGTCATAAAAAGGGGAGTTTTCGGTTTCATATGCGTCGTTGTAAAGCTCCTTTTCAGTTTCAGAAAGAGCGTCATATCCAATTTGATGTGTTGGCATTGGGATTACGCAAACGGCAAATCCAGCAAACAGAAGGACAAGAACAAAGTAATAAACAAATTTTAAACTCATAGGCTTAGTTTGCTTTTATTTTGAAAAATTATTTAAATTAACATATGTTGAATTTTACAGTCGTAAAATATTTAGGTGAAAGAGTTTTTTGTTGCCCTAAAATTTTCGCTTTTAGTTGTTGGGGCAATTGTTGGAGCTGGCCTTGCCTCCGGCCAAGAAATTGTTGTCTTTTTCGCGCAATATGGTTTTGTTAGCGTGTTTTTTTTAATTGGACTCTTTTTCCTTTTCCTCTTTGGAATCAAACAGTTTTTAAGCTTTGGAAAAGTCTATTATAGCCCAGATTTTAAAAATAACAGCGGGGCGATGAAAGTTTTTGATTATTGTTCAATTTTGTTTTTGGCGGTGATTGGTTCTGCAATGCTTGCTGGCATTAACGAGCTTTGCAACACCCATTTCCATCAGTTTAATTTCCCAGTTTACAGCCTTGTTTTGGTTCTGGTTTCAACAACTGTTATTTTCTTTGGGCTAAAAGCACTTTTAAACTTAAGCATATATCTTGTTCCATTTATTGTTATTGGAATTGTTTACATATGCGTTAAGTGTTTAACAATATCGCCTCTTTCTGCGCCCGCGTTTTCAACAGACCTTCCAACGATTGGGCTTTTGAGCTTAAGTTGTGTTAGTTATTGTTGTTGTAATTTGGTTACTTCAAACAGAATTTTATTTGACGTCGGATTTAAGTTAAATAAGAAACAGACAAAAATTGTTTCAATTCTGGTTGGAAGCGTTTTAACAATTATTATCGGCTTGATTATTGCATCAATTCTTGTAATTGACGAGGCAATTTTATATGCAGAGCTTCCGCTTGTTTACATGGCCTATTTAATTGGATCCCCAGCGGGAATTTGTTTTTCTTTTGTTATGATTTTAAGTATAGTTACAACGCTTTTAACAACGCAATATTCCTTTGTTGAGATTGCTTTTTTTAGGGTTAAAAAAATAAAAAAAGCAGTTTTAACCTTTGGAAGTGGACTGCTTTTCTTTTTAATTAGCTTAATTGGTTTTGGAGATATCGTAAAATATTTCTATCCAATAATTGGAGCATTTGGTTTTGTTATGATGTTCTATCTTAGAGACCTATCTTTTAAAGTGGGCTTCAATTCGAGCAACAATAAAGTACATCAAACCCGCAAGAAGACACAGAATAACCGTGCTGGTCATAACTAAGTCCAGCTTGAAAACCGTTCCGCCATAGACAATTAAATAGCCAAGGCCAGCCTTTGAAACCAAATATTCGCCCATAATTGAACCAACCCAGCTCATTCCAACGTTTATTTTTAAAACGGAAATAAAGTCGCCCATTGAGTTTGGAACAATCAATTTAAAGAAAATTTGATATTTCTTTGCATTCATCGACTTCATTAAAAGAATTTTGTCCTTGTCGCAGGAAAGAAAGGAACCAAGCAAGCTTAATGTTGTTATAATAACGCAAATTAATATACACATTACAATTATGGCCGTTGTCCCAGCGCCAAACCAAATTATGATTAGCGGCCCTAGGGCAATTTTTGGAAGGCTGTTTAAAACGACAATGTATGGGTCGAAAATTCTTCTAAGCCTTTCACTCCACCATAATATCACAGCAATTAAATATCCAATTGCTGTTGCCAAAATAAAGCCAATAACGGTTTCATAAAGCGTTGTTCCAATGTGAAGGAATAGTTCGCCTGAAACATAAAGGTCTTCAATTGTTGCAATCATTCTTGAAGGAGAGCTTATGAAAAATGGATCTAAAACGCCATACATTGTTAGAACTTCCCACAAAACGAAGAATGCGACAAGGATTAAAACCTGAATTAGACGAATTATCCACTTTTCTTTTGTCAATTTCCTAACATAAATTTGATGTTCTTTAGAATAATTAACACTTTTCTTTTTTTTGAAGAAACTAAATTTTTTCATCTGTTTTCTCCTTTGAGGAAGATGGTTCTGTGTTATAAACAATTAGGTCTTTCCAAATTTCGTCAAATAGCGTCCTTGCAACCTCGCTTTCTCTTCTTACAATTGGCGGTCCAAGATGCTTGAGGTTGACGTCGACAATTCTTTTAACTGTTCCCGGGCGCGAAGAAAGAATTATAATTCTGTCGGCCATGCTTGTTGCTTCTGCAATGTCATGGGTGACCAAAATTGCTGTTTTTTGCTCGTTTGCTATGATCTCAGAAACGCTGTCACAAACGCTTAGACGCGTTTGAAAATCTAGGGCAGAGAAGGGCTCGTCCAGAAGCAAAATTTTTGGATTAATTGCAAGCGTTCGAATTAGCGCAACGCGCTGGCGCATTCCGCCAGAAAGCTGGGTTGGTTTTTTGTTTTTAAATGGCCCAAGGCCATATTTGTTAAGTAAATTATCAAGTTTTTCCTTTGTTTCCGTGTCGTTTTTTCTGCCTTGAACCTCCAAGCCAAGAGTCACATTTTTCCAAATCGTTCGCCAATCAAAAAGATGGTCTCTTTGAAACATGTAACCAATCTCGCTTTGCTTGTTTTTTTCTTTTGGCTTTTTCTTAAAAAGTTTTAAAAATCTCTTTTGCGCGCTCTCTGGTTTTTGCGTTATATCGCGTCCATCTAGAATTATTTTTCCGCTGCTTGGCGCGAGAATTCCAGAAATTAGGCTCAATATTGTTGTTTTTCCGCAGCCGCTTGGGCCAACAATTGCAACAAATTCTCCCTCATAAACGCTAAAATTAACGTTTTCAAGCGCCAAAATTTCATCTGATTTTGTGTGATATGTCAATGAAACATTTTCAAATTTTAAAATTTCTTTTCTTTTGCTTTCCATATTTTTCTTTTATCTTAAATTTTTCTTAAAAATTTCTTCTTTTGGCGCGGAAACAAAGTTCCGCTATTTCATTTTATAAAAGAAGCTTGTAATATGTTCGTAACAAAAAAATTTGGTTTAGCATAACATAAATTAGAAAAGGGGTTGAAAGATGAAAATTTTTTGTTTCAAGGCGCCAAAGTTCCTTTCTTTTTTTCTAAAACCTTTTGTTAAAAAGCAAGAAGAGGAAGAGAAGAAAGAGGTTTAATAATTCTACATATGGAAAAAATTCTGTCATGGAAATTTTTTCCTTCTTTTTGTGTTTAACTTTAACTTTTATTTTTGCTTTTTTAAAGCAGCTTTTTTCGGCGGCTGCCTTTGTTTTAAAAAAAGAGAATACAACCCGTCATATTTTTAATCTGCCAAAGAAAAAAGCTTTTGCAAAGAAGAAATATGAACTTTTAAGAGTTATTCCAAAAAGGGCAGTTCAATCGCGCCCATTTTTTGCAAAGTTTTTATATGGAAAAGAATTTTATAGAACAAGTCTTTCAACAAAGTTTTTAATTGATAAAATTTATAGAAGGCTCAGCTTAAACCAAACGCTTCTTTCCTCTGAAATTGATTTTAATAAAATCGGCCATGCGGGGTTTGATTTAAAAAAGCCAACAATGATTTTTGATGTTTCTAAATATACGCAAGGCGCTTTGGAAGAGGCAATTTCTGAGGTCATGAAAAGAATTTCTTTTCAACCAATTTTGGTTTCAGATTCAAAACTTGAAACAAGTTTGAAACAAATTTCTCCGTTGGACATCAACCTAAAACTTTATGAAGAGCTTTCTAAGTTGGATCTGAATTATAACTCAAATTATTGTTTTGAAGCGCCGAAAACAGAGTCCGACATTGCTTGTTCAAGCGAATTTGCAATTCAAAGGTTTTATTCTAAGGGAAATTTAAGTTATAGGATAATTCCAAAAACTTGCGGAAAGCTTACAATTGCTTTGGCTCAAAATAATTTTTATTTTAATTTTTATATCAACAAAAATAATCTTAAAATAGTTTCGCCGTTTGGAGAAGAAACCTGTTTTGTTTCTAATCAAAAAATCTCTAAGGCCTATAAGATTAATCATATGGGAAAAGGTTTTTTGTGCGTTGATTTTAACATTAAAAAGAATTTAGATCTTCTTTTTTTTAATCTGGAAAATATCGAAAATTATAAAAAAATTATTTTAGAAGATAAAATTAACAAAAATAAACTATTTAATTTAAAAATTTATACAAAAAATAAGAGATTTAATGATTTTTTTAATATTAATCTTAGAAAAAAACTTGTTGACGAGCTTTATTCAAAAAATTATTTAAGACAAAAAAAGGTTGAAATCAATCGAAAATTTATTTCGGAGTTTTTAAAGCTTGATTATAAAACCCTTGTTTCAAACTCAAAAAGTTATTCAGAGTTTTATAACTTTCTTTTAAAGCAGGTTTTTGGAGTTGTTGTTAAAGAAGAAAAACTTTTAATTTCTCCGAATATACAAGTTCCTTTCAAAATCTGTTTATATTACAATGGAGAAGACAAGCAAATTTACTGTGGCGATTTTACTGGCGGAAGAAAAATTGAATCCCTTTCGCTTAAAAACATTTCTGTTATTGATTTACAAAGTTTAAAAAAACCTGTTGTTTTAATCTCTTAATTATTTCAGAAATATGGCAGGTTGTGATATAATAATCTTATGGAAGAAAAAAGAGTTCCGCTTGCCCAAAGGGTTAGGCCGAGGACATTTGAAGAATTTGTTGGCCAAGAGCACATAGCGAAGGAAGGTTCGCTTTTTAGACGCGCAATTGAGGCGGGAACGCTTGGAAGCGCAATTTTCTTTGGCCCGCCTGGAACGGGGAAGTCAACTCTTGCAAATATCATTGCAAATTTGGACAATGGGATTTTCAAAAAATTAAACGCGGTTTCAAGCGGAGTTGCAGACGTTAAGAAAATAATTGATGAAGCAAGAAAGGACAAAAGCCTTTTTTCAAGGCAAACCTATTTACTTTTAGATGAATGCCACAGGTGGAGCAAAGCCCAAAGCGATAGCATTTTGCCTGCGGTTGAAGACGGAACAATTGTTTTTATTGGAACAACAACTGAAAGTCCATATCATTCCATGACTCCTGCAATTGTTTCAAGATGCATGGTTTTTGAGTTTAAGCCACTTGAAAAAAAGGATATTGTTCTTGCGCTTAAAAGAGCAATTAAAGATGAGCGCGGCCTTGGGAAGAGCAAGGTTAATGTAACGGAGCAGGCGCTTGAACATTTTGCTTGGGTTTGTGGAGGAGATTTGCGCGCGGCGTTAAATGGCCTTGAGCTTGCCTTTTTAACAACTTCGCCAGACAAGGACGGAGTTGTAAACATAGATCTTGAAATTGCAGAGAACTGTATTCAGAAAAAAGCGCTTTCAGTTGATGAAACAAAATTTTATGACATATTAAGCGCCTTTTGTAAAAGCATTAGAGGAAGCGACTCGGACGCAGCGCTTTTCTATGCCCAAAGGTTGATTAAAGCTGGTTGCGATCCCTTAATTATTGCAAGACGGCTGATTGCCCATTGCAGTGAGGACATTGGAATGGCAGACAGCAACGCTCTTTTGCTTGCAAATTGCGCGCTCTATTCGCTTAAAAATCTTGGCCTTCCAGAAGGGCTTTTAAATCTTTCGCATGCAATAATCTATGCCTGCACAGCGGAAAAATCCAACTCAGTTCTAATTGCTATGAATAAAGCCGGAAGCATGGCGGAGAAATTTGCAGACAGCGAAGTTCCGTTCCATTTAAGAAATCATCCGTCAACGAATGACACAAAGAAGATTAAATATAAATATCCTCATGACTACGGAGGATTTGTCGACCAGCAATATCTTCCAGATGAGATTAAAAACGAAGTGTTCTATGTTCCTTCAAAAAATGGAAAGGAAAAGAACATTGTAATAAAAAAGAACAAGAGTTAAAACTCTAGTTCTGTTATTTTTGAAGATACATAATTGTTTGGGCGAATTGGCTCAACATTTGGATTAAAGTTTGGGATAACATAGCCTTCAAGCTCAGGAATCATTTCGTGAGCAATTTCGCTAATTCTTGTAATTCGGTGGAAATCACTGTCAAATGTCAAGATGTCAACGCCAGCAAACATTGCTTCTGCCATTATTCTTGCGTCGTTTGAAGCGTGGTGGGGCTTTCTGTTCGGCGAAAAGGCTGGCTGGTCACTGTTCATAAATCTGTTGGTCAGCTCTTCAATAAAATGTTTTTCTGTGTCACTAAAAATTACAAAGTCATAGCAATGACTGTGGAGGAAAATTGTTAAGTTGTTTTTTCTGTATGCAACAGCCTCATAATTTGGAATTGTAAACGATTCCATTAAAACAGTTGGAAGAATTGCTAAACACAATTTTTTATTAACTATAAGTTTATACAAATTAAATAATGCTCTTGAATTGGAAAGTTTTAAAGCGTTTGTGTTTAAAACCATGTTTGGGCGAATTTCATCTAAATGATATCCATTCTCAAGAAAATGATTGACAGCCTTATCAATTCCAACAAGTTGAACTAGAACATTATTGTCAACCGCAATTCTTCTCATGTTACCCTCATTAATATTTTATCATCGAATGTTGTATTTTGTCAATACCAAAAAAAACGGTAATGCCGTTTAAATTTTGGGCTGGAAGCCCTCAAAAATTATGTTGTCGCAATGTTTAACAACTTTCATATATTCCTCTTGGCTTCGAATTGTCCAAGCTAGAAGAGGAAGAGTGTTATATTTTCTTACAAATCTGTTTGGAAGATTTAGTGCATTGTATGCAATAAAATTTGGTTCGCAAACCTTGTTTAAAAGCATCTTCTTTAAAACAATTCTTTTTAGTAAATTTAAATTTTCATTTTTAAAGAAAGAGGAAAGTTGGCCACGAATTATGTTTGGAGCATTGTCTTTAAACCATTTTAAAACATATGGGTTAAAGGACATAATTGCGTATTGCCCGCAATAATTCTTCAGGTGTTCCAAAACTTGGCTTTCCAATTTTCCTGGCTTTCCAGAATTTTTAATTTCAATTAAAATTGGTGTTCGGCCGCAAATTTTGTTTAGAGCTTCTTGAAAAGTTGGAATTGTTTCCTTGGTTCCTCCTAGATAGCAAGAGGAAAGATCGTCTTTAATTAGATATTTAACATAGCCATCGTGGCCAGTTAGACGGGAGAGCGTTGCGTCATGAAAAACGATTACAGTTCCGTCTGAAATTTGTTGAACATCTAATTCAATTACATATCCGTTTTCAATTGCCTTTTCGAAGGCTGAAAGCGAATTTTCTGGGCTTTGCTCATCGTGAAGCCCTCTGTGGGCAATATATTTTTCAACAAGCCAAGATTTAAATAAATCCATTTTTTCCACCTTTCTTAACATATATATGTTACCATAAAAACTATTATTTAAAAAGTAAATTTAAAAAAAATAATAAAATATTTGTTGAAATTGTCAGTTTGAACTATAATAGTTTTGATGAATGAGAGAATGAGTAGAATTAGAAATTTTTCAATCGTTGCCCATATTGACCATGGAAAGAGCACTCTTGCAGACAGGCTTTTAGAAAAGACAAACACTGTTCCTTTGAGAGACATGGAAAATCAACTTCTAGACAGCATGGATTTGGAACGCGAAAGGGGAATTACAATTAAACTGACTCCAACAAAGATGAAATATGTTAAAGACGGGGTTGAATATACATTAAATTTAATTGACACGCCAGGGCATGTTGACTTTACCTATGAAGTTTCTAGGTCTCTTGCGGCCTGTGAGGGCGCGCTTTTAATTGTTGATGCAACCCAAGGGGTTGAGGCACAAACGCTTGCAAACTGCTATTTGGCGCTTGAAAACAATCTTGAAATTTTGCCAGTTATAAACAAAATTGACCTTCCCAGCGCAGATGTTGAAAAAGTTAGGAAAGAAATTGAAGATGTAATTGGTCTGGACGCTTCTGATGCGCCGGCAATCTCTGCAAAAGAGGGAACTAACATTAAAAAAGTTTTGGACATGATTGTTGACAAAGTTCCCGCGCCAAAGGGCGATGAGAATGCGCCGCTAAAAGCGCTTATTTTTGACAGCGTTTATGACAATTTTAAGGGCGCAATTTGCGTTGTTAGAATTGTTGATGGAAGCGTTAAGGTTGGAAGCAAAATTCAGATGATGAAGACCAAAAAGGTTTTTGAAGTAACTGAGGTTGGCTATTTTGTTCCAGAGATGCAGCCATGTGAAAGGCTTGAAGCAGGCGAGGTTGGCTATCTTTGTGCAAGCATAAAAAATGTTTCTGAAACGCGCGTTGGAGACACGATTACGGACGCGCAAAACCCGGCAACAACTCCACTTCCAGGCTATAAAGATGCGGTTCCTGTTGTATACAGCGGAATTTTCTTGGTTGATGGGTCTAAATATAATGACCTTAAAGATGCCCTTGAAAAACTTAAACTTAACGACGCCGCGCTTTCATTTAGCCCAGAGAATTCCGCTGCGCTTGGATTTGGGTTTAGATGTGGTTTTCTTGGGCTTTTGCACATGGAAATTATAACTGAAAGGCTGGAGCGCGAATTTAATTTAGAGCTTATAACAACAGCTCCTGGCGTTGCCTACAATGTTTATAAAACAAACGGCGAGGTTGTTTCCGTTTCAAACCCTTCGCTTCTTCCAAAGCCAACTGATATTGTTAAAATTGAAGAGCCAATGGTTCGCGCCCAAATTTTAACTCCGTCGGAATATGTTGGGGCAATCATGGAGCTTTGCCAAGAAAAGCGCGGCGTTTATTTGGACATGCAATATCTGGACGCTTCAAGAGTTAGGGTTGTTTACAAACTTCCATTGAATGAAATTATTTATGACTTTTTTGACAGTTTAAAATCTAGAACGCGCGGCTATGCAAGTTTGGATTATGAGTTTATTGGCTTTGAGGAGAGCGATTTGGTTAAGCTTGACATTCTTCTAAACGGAGAGCCGTGCGACGCACTAAGCATAATTGTTCACAGGGACAAGGCTTATTCGCGCGGAAGGGCAATTGCGGAAAAGCTTAAAAATGTTATTCCGCGTCAACTTTTTGAAATTCCAATTCAGGCTTCAATTGGAAACAAGGTTATTGCGCGAGAAACCGTTAAGGCAATGAGAAAAGATGTTTTGGCAAAGTGTTATGGCGGTGATATTTCTCGAAAGAGAAAGCTTCTTGAAAAACAAAAGGCCGGAAAGAAAAAGATGAGACAAATTGGCTCTGTCCAGCTTCCAAGCGAAGCCTTCATGAGCATTTTAAAATTAGATGAAAACTAAGGAGAAGAATGTTTCCCGAGATAATAACAACACAATATATTCTTTCGCAAGTCATTGGTGGAATTGCACTGATTGTTGTTTGTTTTGGATTTTTTCTTAAGAAAGACAAATTTTTAATTAGCCAAATTATTGCTAATTTTACATTGGCAATTTCCTATTTGTTTTTAAACAGTGGAGTTGGCGCTGTTGGAGCGTTTTTTGCAGGCGGCAGATGTGGTTTATTTTATTATTTTGCAAGACAGGATAAAGCTATTCCCACTTGGGCTGTTTCAATTGTTGCATTATTTTTTGTTTGGGCCACAACGGCATTCTTTAAAGGTTTTTACGACCTTTTTCAGCTTGGAGTCTATTTGTTCTACACATTTTCTTTTATCAGCAGGGACGAAAGAGTTATACGAATTTTGCTAATATTCGCAACAATTTGTGGGGTCATATTTAGCCTTGCTTTGTTCGACTATGTCAAAGTTTTGATGGGTGTTATTGAATTTGTTGCAGTTTTTGGTGCGCTAATTAGAATTAATTTAAAAAGAAGAAGAGAAATTAAAACTCTTTTTTAAGGAGAAATAATGAAAGAGCTTTCAATTTATGTTCACGTTCCGTTTTGCTCAAAGAAGTGCTATTATTGCAACTTTTGTTCCTTTAAAGCAAATTTAAAGGAGCAGGAGCAATATTTTAACGCACTGCAAAACGAAATCGAGTTTAGAGTAAAGCAATTTCCAAATCAAACAGTTAAAACAATTTATTTTGGTGGAGGAACGCCATCGGTC
>CALWHN010000005.1 GCA_944380415.1 uncultured Clostridia bacterium
TTTAGCAACTCTCGTTGGCTTGCTCAAAGTGGTCAAATTCACCTTATCAGGGTGGTGCTCTAACCGACTGAGCTACAATCCTATATTAAATTTTATTTGTGTTATGCTAACATTCGCGCCCTTTTGCAATTTTACAAGCGCGAAGAATGTAAAAAGGAGGTGGTGCGCTTGTAAAATGGGCATAAACTTGGGATCCAAGTTCGTGGTGGAGGTAATCGGATTCGAACCGATGACCCCCTGCTTGCAGGGCAGGTGCTCTAGCCAGCTGAGCTATACCCCCACGGAATGCTCTAATATATTAACAAAATAAATTTATATTGTCAACAATTTTTTTAAATTTTTTTGCATGTTTAAAAATTATTTTGCATATGTTAAAAATAGTGGTATTATATTTTTAAGGAGGGGAGATATGGCAAAAAGTTCAAGCACGGGAGATAGAATTATTCTATTTATAATCTGCCTTTTCTTGGGTTGGTTTGGAATAGATAAGCTCTATATGAAAGGTTCTTGGAAAATCGCTTTGGTTAAATTCCTTTTGTGTTTCTTAATCATTGGCGAAATCTGGAACATTTACGACATGGTTTGTGCGCTTCTTGGCCGCTACAAATTAAACCCATTAGACTAAAACAAAGCTCTCGCAAAGGCGAGAGTTTGTTTTTTTAAGGGCAAAGCTTTGCCTGTTTTGCTTGCGCATTAAATAACGTTTACAGCGGAGAGCATAAGGTCGTTAACTTTAGAGGAGGAGAGGGAATAGAGGATGATTTTTCCCTCTCTTTTGCATGTTACAAGGTTTTGGCTTTTTAAATATTTAAGCTGGTGGCTTATTGTTGTTTGGTTTATGTTTAGAATTGTTGAGAGGTCGTTAACACACATGTCGCACATAGCCAAACATGAAATTATTTTTAAGCGAGTTCCGTCAGAAAAGTTTTGGAAGAAAATGGCAAGCCTTTCAATTGAATCGTTGTTTGGAAGATAGTTTAAAACTTCTTTTTTGCTCCTTTCCGTTAGAAGAAGATATCTTTCCATGCTTTGCTCCTTTAACAAAAGATTTTTTTATTTCATATATAAATTTGACTACTAATTGAATTGTAAATTGCAAAAGAAAACCACCAAAAGAGTTTTTTGGAGGTTTTTGACGTTTTTAAAGAGATTTTGGCAAAAGAGAGGGGTAAAATGAACTTTTCAAATGAAATCTTACTTGTTATGTTAATTGGAATCATTGCCGCTGCAACGGACACCGACCTTGCGACTAACACCAACATACTTCTGCTTCTTCTATTAATTTTGCTCTCCAGCGGAAATTCTTGTGGAAGTTGCTGCTGTGGTTGTGACAACAACGGGAATTTGAGAACAAGTTTCTTCTAATTTCTAACCTCTTGGCCAGACCTGATTCTTATTATCTTAGAGTTTTTAATTTTTTCTGGAATGTCGGTTGAGCTTATGAAGGTTTGAGTTGAGCCGCAGAACTTTAAAAGTTTTGTTCTTCTTCCCCCATCAAGTTCGCTTAACACATCATCTAGAATTAAAATTGGCATTTCGCCAGTTTGCTTGTTTATTATTTCAAGTTCAGCAAGTTTAAGCGAAAGGGCAGCAGTTCGCTGTTGGCCTTGGCTGCAAAAAGATTTTACATCAATTTTATTTATTAAAACCTTAATGTCATCTCTGTGTGGGCCAACGGAAGTGTAACCCAGGGCAAGATCTTTCTCAAGGCTTTTTTCGTATAGCGCAAGATATTTTTCCTTAAACTTTTCAACAACTTCATTTCCATTTAAAACGGAAGCTTCAACGGAGAAGGAGGTTTGATATTCAATTTCAAGTTCTTCAGCGCCGTCTGTTAAAAATTCGTGTGCGCGCTTTGCATAGGGCGCGAGAGAGACAACTAAATTGTTTCTGGAAAGCGAAATTTTTGCCGCGCAATCTGAAAGTTGAACGTCATAGACAGAAATCATTCTTTTAAAGTCTTCCAAGTTTAAGGTTGAGAGATTTGATTTTTTTACAGAATTTTTATCTTTAAAATCTTTAATTAGCTTGTTTCTAGAGCGAATTATTTTGTCATACTTATTTAAGATGTTGAAGTAAACTTTTGAAATTTGAGAAAGGCTTATATCCATAAACCTTCTTCTGTCTTCTGGGCTTTCTTTAATCAGTTTCAATTCGTCTGGAGAGAAGAAAACACACCTAAGTTCGCCCAAAAGTTCACCCGTTCTTCTAATTGGAAGGCCGTTTATTTTTATTGCTTTTTTGTTTTTTAAAAAATATATCTCAATTTTTGTCTTCCCAAATTTCTTTTCAACTTCAAGCTCAATCTTGGCGTTTTCTTGGCCAAAGAGAATAACTTCGCTGTCTCTTGCCGCGCGCATGCTCTTTCCAATTGCGCACGTAAAAATCGCCTCCAGAAGATTTGTTTTTCCCTGGGCGTTTTTCCCAACAATTATATTTGCTCCCGGGGAAAAAGAAAATTCAGCTCTTTGGTAGTTCCTAAAATTTAAAAGTTTAATTTTTGTTACTCTCATGCTTTTTCCTCTTAAAGGCAATGTTGTATTTGACGTTTATGACAACAAGATGTAAAACAAGCGTTAAAAGAGCCAAAACAAGGCCAATTCTTACAACATATGGAGTTAGCGCGCCAATTCCAAAGAACCCCGGCATGATCAGCCCCGCGGCAACCAAGCAGATTGCTGAGAAGCAAACAATTGCAACTTTGTACTTCGTGTATGGAAAGCAAAGAGAGAAAAGGTTTAAAAATCCAGAAATTGTCAGCATCAAAGTTGTTAATGTTTGATTTTCTGCAGGCGAGATTACATTAAATTTCCAAAGCAGGGTTATTGTTATAACATTGAAGAATATGACAAGGCCATATGGAATTCCGCGCTTCAGAACATATTTGATAAATCCACCTCGAATCAAATCCTTGTTCGGTTGAAGGGCAAGGAAGAAACTTGGAATTCCAATTACAAAAAGTTCTAGAAGGAACATGTTCTTTGGATAGAAAGGATATTTAATTTGAATTGCAACGCAGAAGACGGAGAGCAAAATTGCTAAAACCGTTTTCATAAAGAAAAGCGTTGAAGATTTTTGAACGTTGTTTATAACCTTTCGCCCCTCTTCAACAACGGATGGAAGAGAGGAGAAGTTTGAATTTAAAAGAACAAGGTGGGAGATGTTTCTTGCAACTTCGCTTCCGTCGGCCATTGCAATTGAACAGTCTGCTTCCTTTAAAGCAAGGGTGTCGTTAACGCCGTCGCCGGTCATTGCAACAACGTTGCTTTCCTTTAGAGATTTTATAATTGCGTGTTTTTGCTCTGGAGAAACGCGCCCAAAAACTGTGTACTGTTTTGCAAGAACTTTAACCTCTTCAAGGCTAACACCTTCAAGATTGATGTATTTGTCGCTGTTTTCAACGCCAACGCGGCCGGCAATTGTGCTAACAGTTTTTGGGTCGTCGCCTGAAATTATTTTAATTTCAACGTTGTTGTCCTTAAACCATTTGATTGTTTCAATTGCATCTTTTCTAATTGTGTCCTCAATTAAAACAATTGCAACAACTTCGAGGCCGGCTGGAAGGGTTTCGCCAGAAATTTCACCCTTGCCGCGGGCAACCGTTAGAACGCGATAGCCAGCGGAGGAGGCGGAGAGAATTTCTTGGCTGATTTGTTCCGAAATTTTAGCTTTAATATATTCATTTGCGCCAATAACATATGTTTCGCCGTTAGAGAAAGAGGTTGCCGTGTATTTCCTGTCGGACGAGAAGGCAATGTTTGCAGAAGAAGTTAAAACTTGCTCTGTTCCAAAGTGTTTGCAAAGCGCCCTAGAGGTTGAGTTTTGAGTTGGCTGGACGGCCATCATGCTTGAAATTGCATCCTTAATTTCCTCTTCCTTTGCGCCGTAGCAAACAACCTGTTTAACCGTCATTGTTCCGTCTGTTATCGTTCCTGTTTTATCCAAACAAAGAACATTAGAGCGTGCAAGCATTTCAATGCTGTAAATATCTTGAACAAGGGTTTTCTTTTCGCTAAGCCTAATAACGCCAACCGTTAGGGCAACGGAAATTAAAAGAAACATTCCCGCAGGAATCATTCCAACTAAACTTCCGCATGTACTGCTAATTGATTCCGCCAAATTGCCAACTGAAGACGCCGGCGCCCCAGAGGCAGTTTTTGCCCAGAAATAGTTGTTGCAAAAGACCAAAGCACCAATTGGAATTATGAAAAGGCCAATTCCTTTGATGATTTTGTTTAAATCTTTGAACAAGTTTGAATTTGGTTGTTTAAAGCTTTTTGCGGCCTTTGCAAGCGATTGGATATAGTTGTCGTTTCCAACTTTGTCTGCGCGGGCATAGCATTTTCCGCTTGTTAAAAAACTTCCGGCAAGCAAAGTTTGGCCGCTTTCCTTTTTTATTGGTTTGCTTTCTCCTGTTAGAAGGCTTTCGTTGACGTCAACCGTGCCGCTTAAAATTACACAGTCCGCCGGAATTTGATTTCCAGTTGAAAGAACCAAAACGTCGTCTAAAACAATTTCATTTGAAAAAATTTCCTCTTCCTTTCCGCCTCTGACAACCGTTATTTTGGGAGCAGTTATCAGCGAAAGTTTTTCAACTGTTCTCTTGCTTCGAATTTCTTGGAAGATTGCAATTGCAGTGTTAAAAATAATGACAATTATGAAAAGAAGGTTTTCGTAGGATTTGACAACAATTAAGGCAATAAATATTGCAAGCCAAAGCATGTTGAAAAAGGTAAAAATGTTATCCGTAAAAATTCGCAGATAACTTTTGGAGGTTTTTTGTTTTGTATTGTTAACAAGTTTTTGAGAAATTCTTTTGGAAACTTGCTCCAAGGAAAGTCCATCGCTTTGGCTTGGAGAAAATCTTTCAACTATCTCATCTTGTTTTTTGTTTTTTCGCATTATTGTTTAGTATTTCCTTAATTACAATAATATTACTATATTTATTAAATAATTGCAACAATAAATTGATTTACTTGACATTATTTTTAGATTTTTGCATAATAATTTTGTGGAAATTGAAAAGAAAAAATTTGAAGAAAAACTTGAACAGCTTTTAAAAAAGTTCGGAAATAATATTGAGATTTTGGGAAAGGACATTTCCGATGCAATTTTGTTTTTAAATATTTATGGTGGAGATCAAAAAGTTGTTGCAAACGAAGTTCAACTTAAGTTCTTTGGCCTTCAATCTCCAAAAGTTTTAAAACCTCAATTTACAAAAACCGGAAGCGAAGCAAAGGTTAAAAGAGAAGGAAGCCAAAAGGGAACTGTCTACACAATAAAAAGCTATGATAGCTCAATCCAGCTTTCAGTAACACTTTCTAGAACCTATTTAAAAATTGAAAAGCTCTATGACGGGGGCTTGAACTATTATCTAGCAGAATATGTTTTTGACGAGGAAACAAATTTTGTTAGAAGGGTAAAACAAAAGTCAAATCCGCTTGGAAGAGAACTTGACTTTTCAGAAGTTTCTCAAGGGAACTTTAAGCGCGGCGTTTGCTACAGCAAAATAACAGAAACTTCTCAAGCAATGGAAGTTAAATTTTTTAAAATTCCAACGACGAAAGGTGAGGAGCTTTATTACTCCTACTTTGCAAAGCCGGACCTGTTTTTTCAATTCAAAACTCCAAAGTTTATAACAACAATTCCCTCAATAACCTCAATTGGAATGAAAGCGCTAAACGAACTTCTTGAAAGGCAGTTTTCAGAGGATTTTATTAGAATTGAAGATCAAACTCTTTTTAAAAAACTTGAAGAAATTTCAAAAAACTTCTTAAATGAACAAAAAAACTTGAAATAGCTTTCAAGTTTCAATAAAAAAAGGCCGCGTGGCCTATTTTTTTTCAATGTAGTTTACAATATCACTAACAGTTGTTAAATTCATTGCATCTTCGTCTGGAATTGAAATTCCAAATTCTTCTTCCATCGTCATAAGCATTTCAATCATGTCAAGAGAGTCCGCCCCAAGATCTTCAACAATTTTTGACTCTGGAGTTATTTTGTCCGGTGAAATGTTTAGTTGAGATGCCAAAAGCTGTTTAACTTTTTCAATCATATTAACCTCCACTAGCCGTAGTTTAACACATTTTTATTTTATTTCAAAGAAAATTATGATATAATAATTTCCATGGACGAAAGAGCAACAAAAATTTACAGCTATTTAAAGGAAAAATTTCCAGAGCCAATGTGCGAACTAAATTTTAAAGATCGCTATCAGCTTCTGGTTAGCGTAATTTTGTCCGCCCAGTGCACGGACAAGCGGGTTAATATTGTTACTAAAGATCTCTTCAAAAAATATCCAACAGCAGAGACGATGGCAAAGGCAAATTTGGAGGAACTTGAACAAGAAATAAAGCCGTGCGGGTTCTATCACAACAAGGCAAAAAACATTCTTTCGGCCTGCCAAAAAATTGTTTCAGATTTTGACGGCGAAGTTCCAGAAGATTATGACAAGCTTCTAAGTCTTCCAGGCGTTGGAAGAAAGACTGCAAACGTTATAACCTCTGCAGGCTTTGGCGGAGATGCAATTGCCGTTGACACCCATGTTTTTAGGGTTTCAAGAAGGCTTGGGCTTGCAAGCGGGAACACACCAGAAAAAGTTGAACAAGAGCTTATGAAAGCTTTGGACAAAAATGTCTGGAGTGAAAGCCATTTTTTGATGGTTCTCTTTGGGAGATACATCTGCAAGGCTCAAAGGCCGCTTTGCGAGGAGTGTGGTCTTAAGGAATATTGTAAATACTATAAAGGAATTAAAGAATAGGTGAAAAATGTTTTTAGATGTTGCAAAAATTAAAATTCAAGCTGGTTGCGGCGGAGACGGCGCCGTTTCATTCCACAGAACAAAGTTAACCATGAACGGCGGGCCGGACGGCGGAAACGGAGGAAAGGGCGGCGATGTTTATTTTGTTGCAAAAAACGATTTAAACACCCTCTATTCCTTTAAATTTAAAACGAAGTTTAAGGCAGAGGATGGCGAGCGAGGCGGAAAACAACTTTGTACGGGAAAAGATGGAGAAGACCTTTACATTTCTGTTCCGTGCGGAACCGTTGTTAAAGATTTTGAAAGCGGAAAAGTTTTGGCAGATTTAACAGAGGAAAACAAACCCGTTAAAGTTTTGCGCGGCGGAGGCGGCGGAAGGGGAAACAATTTCTATGCAACGCCAACGCGCCAGGCCCCACACTTTGCCCAAACGGGCGAGAAAACAAAGATGTTTGAAGTTGTTTTGGAGTTAAAGACAATTGCAGATGTTGGGCTTGTTGGCTATCCAAATGTTGGAAAGAGCACTCTTCTTTCAACAATTTCAAATGCGCGTCCAAAGATTGCAAACTATCATTTTACAACTTTAACTCCAAATTTGGGCGTTGTCAGTTATTACGACAATTCCTTTGTTGTCGCGGACATTCCAGGGCTGATTGAAGGCGCAAGCGAAGGGGTTGGGCTTGGGCATGAGTTTTTAAAACACATTGAAAGGGTTAGGCTGATTGTCCACATGATTGACATCTCTGGCTTCGAAGGGCGAGAGCCATATCAAGATTATTTAAATATAAATTCAGAATTAAAAAAATATGACGAAAAATTGTCAAAATTGCCTCAAATTATTGCGCTTACTAAAATTGACCTTTTAACAGAAGAAAAATTAAAGGAAAATGTCAGCGAATTTAAAGAAAAATTGGGAAAAAATTTCAAGGGAGAAATTGTTTTAATTTCTTCAATAACACAAAAAGGCCTTGAAGAGCTAAAGGGGAAAATTTGGGAAACTCTTCAAAAAATTCCAAAGGAAAAGAAGGAGCAAGTTGAAACCTTTGTAATTGATGAAAGAGATAAAACTTCGCTTGAAATAACAAGGGAGGAAGACGGAGCATTTCGCGTTTCTGGCGGCCTTATAGACAACATGATTAGGGGAATTGTTCTAAGCGACATGGAATCCTTTGCCTACTTCCAAAGAAGGCTTGAACAGGACGGAATTTTAGAAAAACTTAGAGAAAACGGCGCAAAAGACGGAGACACAATTAGAATTAAAGACGTTGAATTTATTTTTACTGATTAATAAAAATAATTATTTAATAAAAATTTTTAAATATTGTTTAAAATTTAATTAAAAAATTAGTAAAAAAAACAAAAAATTGCAACAATTTATTGCAATTTTTTTAAATTTCTTTATTTGGCCTAAATTCATAGTCATAAATGTCTTCAACTTCAAAAAGTCTTGAAAGGCTGTCTTTTTGCGTTCTAAGCGTGTAGCCATCAATTGGGGTTCTGTCCATAAAAAGTGTCTTTGTTGAGTTTTTTGAATAGGGGAGATAGGAGAAAAATGGAGCCACGCCAACGCCGCAGAAAAGTTTAAACCCGCTGTCTAAAAGCATTTGGTGTTTTGTCGTCGGCGTCCCATCTTCGTTTGTAAGTTCCCATTCTCCGTATGGATAGACATATATGCTTGTTTGGCCAATTATTGGTTCAACCTGTGATTTCCAGTTTTCAAGCTCTTCCTTAAACTTCTCGTCGGAGATTTTTGTCATGTGGTAGTGGCCAAAGGAATGGCAGGCAAAGTTCCAACCCTTTTCTAAAAGCTTTTCAACAACAATTTTTGCGCTGTTGATTTCCTGAATTCGGTTTTCCGTGTTTTTAAGGCTTGTTCTATATCCCAAAATTCCGTCAAAGCCAGTTAAACAGATTGTTGCCTTTGCGCCATCAATTGAAAAATCTGGGTGTTTTTCAACAAAATCTTCCAAGATTGGAATAAATTCATTGTCATATGAAATTTCAACGCTTGGCTTTGTTGACCATGTTATTTCGGTTTGAGAGGCAAGTTTCCCATTTTCGTCAACAATGATTTTGTCAACCATTCCGCTCTTCATTTTTCGCTGGTCGTAGGCGACGTCGTCAAAGCTTAAAACAAGCGGCTTTTTGCCCTCCGGAACCTCAAGCGTTGCTTTAACAATTTTTCCGTCCTTTTCTTCAAAGAGTTTGTTGATGTCAATTAGCGCATAATTATTTTCATAAAGTTCTCTTAAAAGCGCTTTAAACTCGTTTGGAGTTATGCAGTCGCGGTCATAGTCGCTTTGCATTGGGTTTTCTTCTGAAAGGGCAAGCGCCGGATAGGCTAAAAGGCAATGTGTGAAAAGGTGTTCAACTTGGCCGGTGTAGAGAACTTTATTTGAAGAAATTGAGGTTGGGCTGCTTGGAGAGGTTGAGTAGGTTAGCGGAAGCGCGAAAGCAATTCCAACAATAGAAAAAAAACATATTAAAACTATAAATTTCTTCATAATTTTAGTATGTTTTCTTTTGATGATTTAATTCAAAAGTTATTGCTGTTGTCCTTCGTTGTTCTTTGCAATTGCATCGCTTGTTGCCTGTTTTAAAACATCTTTGCTAATGTTGCCAAGGCGAACTTTCATTGCGTCCTCTTCGTTCATTCCGTCCCTGTAGGCGCCAAGAATTAAGTTTTCAACCTTCCTTGTTTTTAATGTTCCGCTTTTATATTCTTTTGTTGCAAAGTCTTTAACTTTTCCAACTGCGCTGTAAACTGCGGCCTCATATGAGTTGTTTAGATATTTTTGGAAGGATTCTGAACCCAAAAGTTTTCTTCTTGATCTTGGGTTAACTTCGCCCATATATTGCTTTGGATTTAGTCCAACAGCATAGACAGGAATTGATTGCTCGGTGTCTCTCTTTTCCTTTTGTCCGCCAACAAACAACTTGTCTCTTAAAATTCCTGGAGCATAGCTTTCAATTTTCTTTAAAATTGTTTCAAGCCTAATTCTTCCGCCGCTAGCAGCTGCAGCAGCAAGAGTAGCTCTTGCTCTTGGAAGGGCAGAGCCGCTTTCCGAAAGCGCTTCCATGCTTGCCGCCTCTCTAGCAGGCGCTTCGCTTGCATAGACTGGGCTAAGGCCAAAGGTCTTTTTCAAATTGTTTGCAAGGCCCAAAACAATTTCCGATTGTAATGGAAGAGCGGCTTTTTCAACTTTAAGTTCAAAGCCCAAGTTTTCCAAGTTTTCAATTGTTTTAAGTTTGAACTCTTTTAAAGCTTGATCGTCAAAAGATTTGCCAAACAATGAATCAATCGCTTCCTTAACAGCAGAAGAAATTTTGCTTACACAGTCCCTTCTTTGGCCGTTTAAAAGACCAAGCGCTGTAAAGAAATCCAGTTTCAATGCTTCGTCTATTTGATAGGCAAATTTTGCCTCTCCAAGGTCAAAAGAGCGGGAGAGGCCAATTGTTGCCAATTTTATTGCAACAATTCGTTCCTCGTTTGTTAAATTAGCGTCTTTTAAAAGTTTTTGAGCCGCAACATTGCATGCAATTGCAAACGCCTCAAAGTCGTTTGAATTTATGTTTAGGTTAATTTGAAGGGAATCACTTTTCTTAAGTGGATTTCTGGAAATTTTGTAGTTTGTTTGACCATATGTTTCGCTTACGGAAACCTTTATTCCAAAAAGGTCGTTAAAAAAGCCCCAAATTTTTCCAATTCTGTCAATATTTTGCCCAGGTAGGCCAACCCTTTCTTTTCCTGAAAAGTTTATTCTTAGAGGAACAATCATCTCTGAGTAGAATTTTTTGTTTGGCGATGGTGCAAGAGCATAACTTGTGTATTCGCCATTTGCAGAATATGGCTGGATTCCCTCTAAAACATTTCCGTGCCAGTTTCCAGAAATTTTTTCCCACTCTGACTTTGACCTTAAATCGCCAAGTGTTTCTGGATTTGCAGTGCTTTGTGCGAACTGAATTAATTCTAAAACGGTTTTTTCATCTGGATTGTAAAAAAATTCGCCAATAGAATCATTGCCGTGGTTGTATGCGGTTTCAATGTCCTGTTTTGTTCTCTCTGAAAAATCATGTTTACTGAAAAGTTCTTTCAAGCTTTCTTTGCTTACCATAAAAACCTCCATTTTCATTAAAATATTACCATAAAACCTTTAACTTTGCAATAGGCAAAACAAAAAAATTTGGCAATTTTAGCCAAATTTATCTTTCAAGAAAGTAATTAACAGAATCGCAAACAAATTTTTCTTGAATTTTTGTAAATTTTTCCGTTCTCCAAACCCATTTTTCGTCTTTTGAAAGTGGGTGTTTGTCCGAACAGAAAAAGGCTGCGTAGTGTTTTACTCCAAGGAATTTGCAAGTTGCCAAAAAGCCAGCCCCCTCCATCTCAACTCCAACAAGCCCTTTTTTTCTCCAGCTTTCTTCCTTTTCAAAGGTTTGTCTAAAAACTGCAACAGATGTGACCATATTGTCATGTGTGCAATTGTGGCCTTTGCTAATAAAATATTCTTCCATATCCGAGTAAATGTCTGGACACGGGTTTTCAATATATTCTTTCGCCTCGCCATAGTGAAAGGAAACTCCGTCTTCCGCATAGACTCTGTTTGGGAAAGTTACATCTCCAATTTGAATGTCCTTCGAAAAGCCGCCAATCATTCCATAGAGCATGAACTCTTCAACTCCAAGCGCGCGAAGAGTTTCAACAACATCTGCCGTTTGAGGCGCGCCATATCCGCCATGGAGAAAACAAACGGTTGGATTGTCTTCAATTACAACAACTTCCGAACGGGTTATGAAGCCTGGGAGTTTTTCCATTATCGTTTTTGTTTTGAAATATTTTTTAATTATTCCCATTGCCTTTCCCATGCAGAACAAAACCGCTCGCTTTGGAACAAGGCTTTCGTCAACATTCTCTCTGTGGCTGCTTTTTGAATGTTCCTTTGCGTCGAAAACGCTTTTTGATTTGTCTTCTGGATTGAACCATTTAATCTCCATGCTAGCTCCTTAAAATAGGATAAATTTTTTCCATTGTAACATATATATTGAAAAAAATCCATACTTAAATGGATTTTTTTTGAGTAATTTTGGCTAAATAGTGTCAAAGAAATTTAAAAAAACATAAATAACCCTATGAAAGATTGCTCCCCAGAAAAACTTGCGCTAATTGCAACTCAAATTGCAATTGAGATTTCAAGGGGGAAAAATATTGATCAGCTCAACACAGTCAAATGTTTAATTAACCAGGTTAGTTCTGTTATTTCAACAATCATTCTTCAAAGGATTAACAACAAATTAAATTAACATTCATAAAGGCTGCTTCCGCTTGAAACTTCAACAGGAAGGGGAACAGAAAGTGAAACAACGCCCTCCATCTCTTTCGAGAGTATTTTTGAGACCTCCGAAACTTCGTCCTTTGGACAGTCAACAACAAGCTCGTCATGAATTTGAAGAACAAGTTTTGCTTTAAGATTTTTGTTTTTGATTTCTTTATAGACGTTTATCATTGCAAGTTTGATTATGTCAGAGGCTGTTCCTTGAAGCGGCATGTTTATTGCAACCCTTTCTCCAAACTTTCGAATTCCGCCGTTTGAAGAGGAGAGTTCGGGGATGTATCTAATTCTTCCAAAAAGAGTCTTTGCATAGCCATTTTGCCTTGCAATTGCAATTGATTCGTTCATATATTCTTTAACGCGCGGGAACCGAGAAAAATATTTGTTCATATATTCAGTTGCGCGAATAACACTTGTTCCAAGGTTTACAGAAAGGCCATATTCGCTTATTCCATAGATTATTCCAAAATTGACGGTTTTTGCAAGCCTTCTTTCATTTGGCGTAACCTCGCTTAGCGGAACGCCAAAGATTTCGGAGGCTGTCCTTGCGTGGATGTCCTCGTTTCTCCTGTAGGCCTCAATCATCGTTGAATCCTGGCTGTAATGAGCCATAAGCCTAAGTTCAATTTGGTTATAGTCCGCAGAAACCATCTGACCACCAGGAAAGCGGGAGATAAAAAGCTTTCTAAGTTTTCGCCCCTCCTCATCGCGGATTGGAAGATTTTGAAGGTTTGGCTCACTTGAGGAAAGGCGGCCGGTTGAGGTTAGTGTTTGGTTGAAGATTGTTTTTATGTAGCCGTCGTTTTGTTTTGAAAATTGGCAGAAGGCCTCAACATAGGTTGAGAGAAGCTTTTGAATTTTTCGATAGCGAAGAATTTGAGGAACAATTTCGTGCTGGTCTTCAATTTGTTGAAGAACCTCAACGTTTGTTGAAAGCTTTGTGTTTCGCCTTGCCTTTAGTCCAAGTTTTCCAAACAAAATTGCGGACAGTTGCTTTGGCGAGTTGATGTTGAAATTTTCGCCCGCAAGCTCGATAACTTTTTTAACAATTTCGTCAAGTTCAACTTCAAGCGAGGATTTTAACCTTAAAAGCTCCTCCTGGTCAATCAAAAGCCCGTCGTTTTCCATTGAGAAGAGAACGTCAACAAGCGGAAGTTCAATTTTTTGATAGAGCAAGTCAAGGCCAAGCTCTTCCATCTTTTGCCTAAGGCTTTTTTCCATGAAGAAATAGTAGGTTGGTTCATCTGCGGCGTCCTTGGCGTTTTGCCCAAGAAGATATCTTGCAATTACAATGTCAAAAACTTCGCCAAAAATTTGAACATTAAATTTATCTAAAATGTGTTTTTTCTCTTTTAAACCAAAGCAGATCTTTTTGATTGACGAATTTTCAAAAACTTCTTTTAACCCGCCGAGCGCAGCTTCAATTGAAAGCCCGCTTTCAAACATTGAAATTTCGCTTTCAAAGGTGTAGAGAATGTTTGGGGTGCAGGCGATTTTTAATTTGTCTGAAAAATCGAAGGCAAATTTTCCCTCGGCTTTTATATAGCCAACAATTTTATCGAGCATCTCTTTTGAAGAAACTTTTATCGTTTCAAACGGAAGAGCTTCTTCTTTTGCAAGAGAGGAGGCGTTTTCATCAAAGATGTCCGTTCTTCTTATCAGGCTTTTAAACTCATAGTTTTTAAAAAATTCATATGTTTCTTTTGAATAAGGGAATTGATAGGTCAAATCCTCAAGTTTAAACGAAAGAGGAACATCTCGATTGATTGAGGCAAGCTGGCGCGAAAGATAGGCAAGGTCGCGCCCGTTTAAAAGTTTTGTTCTTAATTTTTCGTTAATTTTATCCAAATTTTGATAAATGTTATCTAAATTTCCAAACTTTAAAAGAAGCTCTGTTGCACCCTTTTCTCCAATTCCCACAACTCCGGGAATGTTGTCCGAACTGTCGCCCCTAAGCGCTTTGTAGTCGACAATTTGGTTTGGCAAAAGACTCATTTTATCCTTTAAATTTTGGGAAGTTACAACGTCAATTTCGCTAACACCGCGCTTTGGAAACCAAATTATAGTTTGATCGTCTAAAAGTTGGAACAAATCTCTGTCGCCCGAGAGCAAAACTTTTTCAACGCCCTCTGTTTTTGAAAGCGTTCCAATTATGTCGTCCGCTTCAATGTCCTTCTTTTCAAAATATTTTATCTTCATTGTGTCCAAAAGGCTTTTTAAAATTGGCATTTGGCTTGCAAGCTCACTTGGCATTGGTTTTCGCTTTGCTTTATAGTCTGCATAGAGCGCATTTCTAAAAGTTTTTTTGCCAATGTCGAAAGCAACGGCGATGTATTTTGGTTTAAGGTCAACAATCGCTTTTGTTAGCGAATTTACAAAGCCATAGACAGCGTTTGAATATTCACCTCTGCTGTTTGAGAGGAGAGGAAGGGCGTAGAACGCGCGATTTGCAATGCTGTTTCCGTCAATGATTAAAAATTTTTCCATGAAAATATTATACCAAAACTTAAAAGTTTTTCATAACAAAATTGGTTTTTCTGCTATTTGTTTGACAACGTGGCAAATTAATGCTATGTTAAATCTATACATTTTTAAGAGGCAGAATTATGGTTGAAGCAACAAATTTTATTGAAGAAATTATAAATAAAGACCTTGCAGACGGAAGGGTTAAGGCAATTCAAACAAGGCACCCGCCAGAGCCAAGCGGCTATCTTCACATTGGCCACGTTAGGAACATTGTTTTAAACTATGGAATTGCAGAAAAATATGGCGGCGTTTGCAATCTTAGATATGATGACACAAACCCAACAAAGGAGAGCCAAGAATTTGTTGATGCAATTCAAGAGGACGTAAAATGGCTTGGATATCATTGGAATGAAATCCACTATGCTACGGACTATTTTCAACAGAACTATGAATATGCAGTTAAGCTTATTAAAGAGGGAAAGGCCTATGTTTGCGACCTTTCTCCAGAAGAGCTTTCAAAAACTCGTGGAACGCTAACAGAGCCGGGAGTTGAAAGCCCATATAGGAACAGAAGCGTTGAGGAAAATCTTGAGCTTTTTGAAAGAATGAAAAGCGGCGAATTTCCTGCCGGAGCAAGGTGTTTGAGGGCGAAGATTGACATGGCAAGCCCAAACATGAACATGAGAGACCCTGTTCTTTACAGAATTCAATATAACCACCATCAAAGAATTGGAGATGACTGGAAAATCTATCCTTCCTATGATTTCTCCCATCCGCTTGATGACGCATTGGAGGGCGTTAGCCATTCAATTTGTGGCCCAGAGTTTGAGGACCACAGGCCGCTGTATAACTGGGTTGTTGAAAACTGTGGAACAGAAAACAAGCCAAGGCAAGTTGAATATGCAAATCTTTACATCAAGGGTGCAATTTTAGGAAAGAGATTTATTAAAAAACTTGTTCAAGACGGCGTTGTTATGGGGTTTGACGACCCAAGGCTGTATTCTCTTCGTGGGCTAAAGAGAAGAGGAGTTTTGCCAGAGAGTTTGAAGGACTTTGTTATTGGCGCTGGAATAACAAAGAGCAACGCCCTTTTAGAGCCAGCTTTTTTGGAGCATTTCATTAGAAACACTTTGAACAAGGTTTCAAGAAGAGTTATGGCGGTTTTAAATCCAATTGAACTTGAAATAACAAACTATCCAGAGGGAAAAGAGGAGGAGGTTGTTTTAGAAGACTATCCTCAAAACGAGGAAAAGGGCGAAAGGAAATATTATTTTTCCAAAAACCTTTTAATTGAGGCAGAGGATTTTATTAAAGAGCCAAATCCAAAGTTCTATCGCCTTTATGTTGGCGCAGAAGTTAGGCTTAAAGGTGCATATATTGTCAAATGCACAGGTTTTGAAACGGACGATGATGGAAATGTTGTCAGGGTTCTTTGCGAGTATCTTCCAGAAACAAAATCCGGAAGCGATTGCACAAAGAAAGTTAAGGGAACAATTCACTGGATAAATCCAAACCACAGCGAAAAAATTGAGGTTAGGTTGTTTGAAAATTTGGTTGACGAGGAGAGCGCAAGCGAAGTTGAAGGCCAAGAAAACGCAGTTTCGGGCTACAAAATCAACCCTAACAGCATTGTTGTTTTAAATAATTGCTACATTGAAAGTGGGCTAAACTTAAACTTTGATGAAAGATATCAGTTTATTAGAAACGGCTATTTTTGCTTGGATAAGGATTCATCGGCAGACAAAAAAGTTTTCAACAGAACAATAACTTTAAAGGAAACCAAGAAGATATGAAAATTAGAGTTTGGGAAATAATTGTCTTCACAGTTTTAATTGTTTTGGCAATAACGTTTTCTCTTCTCCAAGGCGTTTGGAGTGGTTTTAGCTATTTTTCTTCTTCAATTTTCCTAATATTTATGATTTTCTTTATTAACAACAGAATTTACTACTTGAGGCTTTTAAAGCAAAGATATGACGACGGGCTTGAAACATATTTTGTTGAGCTCTATAACAACGGCCTTATAACAAAAGATCAGTTTGAAAACGTTGATGAAGCAATTGTCAAGGGATATTATAAAGATTACAGGCGCTATCGAACAATGACAATTCTTTTAATTGTTTGCTTTGCCTTAATTTTGGTTTCAGTTGCATTGGTTCTTTTTGGCCTTTGGTAATAAAATTTTAGATTACGAACAAACTAACACCATGAAAAAGTTTTTTGTGGTGTTAGTTTTATTATTGTTCTCATCAACAATTTTTGTTGGTTGTTTTGGAGATAACGAGGGAGATATAAAAGGAACGCCGGACGTCAACATAAACATGACGCCAAGGCAAATTGTTGCAAGTTCGCTTACAAATTTTGAAGACATTGTTGAAGCCGTTGCTCCAGCAGTTGTTGGAATTAGTGCAGTTTATGGAAACATTGAAAGCGTTGGAAGCGGCGTTGCCGTTGCAGACGGCGGATATGTTTTGACAAACAACCATGTTGTTGAAGATGCAAGTTCAATTTCCGTTTATTACGCAAACAAGACGAGCGGCTCGGCCAAATTAATTTGGGCAGATCCGTCAATGGACCTTGCAATAATTAAAACTTCAGTCAACATGCCATATCTTGAAATGGGAAATTCAAACTTGGTTGAAACTGGCCAGGAGGTTATTGCAATTGGAACGCCGCTGACGCTTCAGTTTAAGCACACTGTTACAAAGGGAATTATTTCAGCAACCAATAGAACAATTGAAATTTCAAACGACGACGGAACAACAAGTTACCTTCAAAACCTTATGCAACACGACGCAAGCATAAACCCAGGAAACAGCGGAGGCCCCCTCATCGATTCTGCGGGAAGAGTTGTTGGAATTAACACACTAAAAGTTTCCGAGGCGGAGGGAATTGGCTTTGCAATTCCAATTGAGGTTGCAAAACCGGTTATAAACCACGTCGTTTCAGATGGAACTTATCAAACGCCATATTTGGGGATTTTTGGCTTCGACAGCGAAATTGCTGTTTTCTATGGAAGAACGCTTAACAAAAGCGGAGTTTACGTTGTAAATGTCGATTCAAGTGGACCTTTGGGTAAGGCCGGAATCAAATCGGGGGACATCATAACAAGCGTAAACAGCGACGAGGTTGTTACCATGTTAAACCTCAGAACATTGATCTATAACTATAAAATTGGCGAAACAATTTCGGTTGGCCTGATTAGAGAGGGAAGGGAAATCTCCCTTGAAGTAACGTTAAGTGAAAGGCCTTAAAAATTTATGAAAATGAAAAAGAGCCCTTGGGGGAAGGGGCTCTTTTTTTATGTAGATTAACCTCTGTTTCCACATGGTGAGCAGATGCAAGACAATAGTAAAATCCAGATTAAGCAGTCGCAGCCGTTTCCAAAGCCTTCACCATTGCCGCAGCAGCAGGATAAGAGTAAGAGAAGGATTATAAGTGTGCAGCAGTCCATTCCGCAGCCACATCCATTTCCACCCATTCCTCCGAATCCGTTGAAGAAATTCATGATATGTACCTCCTATTTAAATTTTGCATATGTATTTTTTTATCTTTTGTGCTTCAAAATTTTTTCTTTGGCTCTCACTCCATACTATTAAGAAAAAAGTTAAAATGTTACAACCAAGAAAATCAAGAAAAATTTTGCATAATCTCTTGGCGCTTTAAATATATTTAAACTAAGCAAGGGGCCTATTCGACAAATTCTGAGTTAATAGCCCCAAATTCAACACATTATACCTTTGCACAATTTTTTTGCTTTGGTATGGTTAAAAGCGAGGAGAAAATGCCATTTTATGTTGTTAAGTCACGCACCTTAAAAATTTGCTTAGCAGTTATTATTGTTTCAATTCTATTGGCCGTTAGCATAGACGGGGTTAGCGCAGCCCAAGTTTACTTTGGCTATCCAAACAGAAAAGTTCCCGTTTACTACGTTCAAACGGAGGAGAAGCGCGTTGCAATAAGTTTTGACGCAGCTTGGGGAGCAGATAAGACAGAAGAAATTATGGAAATTTTGCAGGAATATGACTGCAATGCAACCTTCTTCCTTGTTGGATTCTGGACGGATAAATATGGCGACATCGTCAAAAAAATTGATGAAAATGGCTTTGAAATTGGAACCCACTCCAACACTCATCCCGACATGACAAACCTTTCTCAAGACCAAATTAAGCTTGAACTTGAGGCGTCAATTAAGCTAATTACCGACATAACGGGAAAAGAAGTCAAATTCTTCCGCGCTCCATATGGCGCATATAACAACACCCTTTTAGACACGGCACAAAGCATGGGGCTTACGACAATTCAGTGGGATGTTGACACGTTGGATTGGAAAGGGCTTTCAGGAGAGGAAATTTGCACAAGGGTTCTAAGCAATGTTAGGCCAGGAAGCATAATCCTTTGCCACAACAATTCAGACCACATTCTAGAAGCTCTTCCGCTAATTTTGGACAGGCTTATCAAACAAGGTTACACGGTTGGCGCGGTTGGAGATTTGGTTTTAACTGAAAACTATGAAATAGACAGAAATGGAATGCAAAAACCAATTGCATAAAGGAGAAGAATATGAACTACGAAATGATGAACAACAACAAAGTCTTTTTACTTGGAAAAATTGAAACCGAGCCCAGTTTCAGCCACGAAACTTTTGGAGAAGCTTTCTATGAAATTATGATGAGCGTTCCAAGACTTTCGGAACATTCGGACATAATTCCAATAACAGTTTCTGAAAAACTTTTGACAAAAGACCAGTTTAAAATTGGGAATCAAATTGCAATCAAAGGTCAATTTAGAAGTTATAACAAAATTGTTGACGGCGCAAGTAAGCTTGTTCTAACAGTTTTTGTTAGGGAAATTATTGAAGTTGACCAAAGCATGAATCCAAACATAATTGAAATTGTTGGCTATATCTGCAAGCCTCCTGTTTACAGAACAACGCCTTTTAAAAGGGAAATTTGCGACATTTTAGTTGCTGTCAACCGCGCATACAACAAGTCTGACTACCTTCCTTGCATTGCGTGGGGGAGAAATGCAAAATATATCAAAGACGCAGAAGTTGGAACCCAAATTTCAATTGTTGGCCGAATTCAAAGCAGGGAATATCAAAAAAAGATAAGCGAGGACGAGGTTGTTACAAAAACTGCATATGAAATTTCAGTTAACAAAATTCAAATCAGCGGCCAGGACGAAATTGCCTCAGACGAAGATATAATTTAAAGAGGAAGACGTTCTTCCTCTTTCTTTTTATAAGAACAAAAAAATTGTTGACAGAATAAAATTATTTTGATATATTACTATCGCACACTAAGAAATTGTGCGGGAGTGGCTCAGTGGTAGAGCGTCGCCTTGCCTGCGGGAGAATGTAAGGAAAGCAGGTCAAGAAAGCGCATCAATCTTGCATTCGCCCTGTCGCGGCGAAAAAAAACAAATGCGGGAGTGGCTCAGTGGTAGAGCGTCGCCTTGCCAAGGCGAATGTCGCGAGTTCGAATCTCGTCTTCCGCTCCAAAAGAAACTAGCAAACGGCTAGTTTTTTTATAGAAAAAGGCTTGCGCGACATTCGTGTTAATGGGGCCCCCAAAAATATACGTAAGGAATTTTTGGGGAGCGGAGAAATCTGCGGAGCGAAAAAGTCATTTGCGAAAGCAAAGGCAGAAGCGGAGCACGATTGCGGAGCCGTCGCGAGTTCGAATCTCGTCTTCCGCTCCAAAAACAAAAACCCCTTTTGACGGGGGTTTTTTATATGTCATTTTTTGCTCTTATTATTTTTTAATAAACTCAATAATATTTTTCTTTTTGTTTGTTGGCAAAGATTGAATTAAGAAAAGAGAAAAACAAAAAAATAAAAAATAAAAGTATAAACAAAAAATCCAAGAACTATGTTCTCGGATTATTTTGTTTGGTGCTGGTGGCCGGACTCGAACCGGCACGGAGTTGCCTCCGAGGGATTTTAAGTCCCTTGCGTCTACCATTCCGCCACACCAGCTTTTGGAGGTACCACCCGGATTTGAACCGGGGAATGAGGGTTTTGCAGACCCTTGCCTTACCGCTTGGCTATGGTACCACAACCAAAAAATTTGAAGCATGGATATTTTAGCAAAACAAAATAATTATGTCAACGATTTACAGCAATTTTGCTCTTTAATATTTATGCTAAACCCATGTTGGTTGTTTAATCATCTTTGAAAAATTATTTTTCAAATTGTACGCTTTGATTTTTAGAATTGTCAAACTTTGAAAAGCAATCTGAAATTTCCGAAAGCTTTTTGCCAAGTTCAAGCGATCTTGAATATCTTGAAACAATTTTCTCTTTTGGAACGTCGTGGCCGCCCTGTTTTGCGCGGGAAGCAACCCTTTCAACGTTTATCTCTGGGTTAGTCGTGTAAACAAAAGTTGAAACAATTTTGTATCCATGTTTTTTTGCTTCCTGAAGCAGTTCAATCTTGCTTGGGTGGGAGAGAACGGTTTCATAGCAAAAGGACTTCCCCTCTGAAATATATTGCTTAACCTTATTTGTTGTAAAGAACATTGCCTCCTTGTTTCTTAGCTCTTCGTCTTGAACATCTTTAAAAAATGTGTTGCAATAGACATCTGCGTTAATATATTCAAGTTTAAGTTTGCCTTCCAAATAGAGGTTTGCAATTAAAGTTGATTTTCCGCTTCCATTTGGGCCAGCAAAAACATAAATTGTCCTCTCTGGGGCTTGAGTTGGTTTTGCCGAAGCTTCTTCCAAAATCTTGTTTGTTGTTTTAAAGTCAAAAACTTTCATATTGAACATTATACACGCTCTTTTTTGCAAAATCAAGGGAAAATCAACTGAGGGAAGTTATATTGAATGAAAATTTGCTAATAATTTTTTTATGTCTAGTTTAAAGGAATATAAAAGCAAGAGAAATTTTGATAAAACAAATGAGCCCTCTGGGGAAAAATCCAGCCTGAGGGGAAGAAAGTTTGTAATTCAATATCACGAGGCAAGGGCCAAACACTATGATTTTAGGCTTGAAAACAAAGGCGTTCTCTTAAGCTGGGCCGTTCCAAAAGGGCCGTCTCTTTGCCCAAAGGACAAACGGCTTGCAATTATGGTTGAGGACCACCCGCTTGACTATGCAAATTTTGAGGGGACAATTCCAAAGGGAGAATATGGCGGCGGAACGGTCATGATTTGGGACGAGGGAACTTGGGCGCCCTTTGGAAATGTTGAGAGAGGTCTTAGGGCAGGGCAGCTTAAGTTTGAGGTCTTTGGGAAGCGAATTTTTGGAAAATTTGTTTTGATAAAACTTGAAAAAGACAACTGGCTTTTAATCAAAGAAAAGGACGAATTTTGCAAAAAAACAAGCGGAATTTCCGCCTTTAAAACGAGCATAAAAACGGGAAGAACAATTTCTCAAATCGAAAAGGGAGAGAAAATTTTGGCCCCATTTAAATGGGCGGAGCCAATGCTCTGTCTCTTGCAGGAGTCTGTTCCGAAGGGCGAGGAATGGGTTTATGAGGTCAAGCACGACGGCTATCGAATGATTTGCTTTTTAGAGGGCGGAAAGGCCGAGCTCTATTCGCGAAATCACACGAGTTTTAATAAAAAATTTCCAACAATTTTGCGCGCGCTTGAAAGTTTTTTCAGTTCCAAACAAGTTGTTTTAGATGGTGAGGTAATTTTAGCAGATGAGGATGGCAAGAGCGATTTTGGGGCGCTTCAAAGGGCAATTAAAAGCAAAAGGGTGGGAAACCTTTGCTATGTTGTGTTTGATATATTAGCGCTGGACGGAGAGGATTTGAGAGGTCTTCCGCTTCTTGAGAGAAAGAAAATTTTGGAAAAGGTTTTAGGGGGTGCTCCAAGCGAAATTTTGGCTTGCCAATTTGTTTCAGGAGACGGGGAAAAATATTTTTCTGCCGCAAAAAAAATTGGTCTTGAAGGAATTGTTGCAAAGAAGAAAAACTCCAAATACACTGGCCTTCGAGACGGAAACTGGGTTAAGGTTAAATGTTATATGCGGCAAGAGTTTGCCATTTGCGGGTTTTCTAAAAAGAAAGGGGGAAAGAGCCTTAGTTCTTTAATTCTTGGCGCAGTTGAAAACGGAAAATTTGTCTATGTTGGAAGAGCTGGAACGGGATTTTCCGAAAGAGAAGCGGATTCTCTTTTAAGAAAGTTTAGAAGTCTTCTGTCAAAGAAAAATCCATTTAAAGTTAAAATTGAAGAGGAAAAGGACGAAAAAATTTTCTTTTTAAAGCCAGAGCTAGTTGCAGAGGTTCAATTTATTTCCTTCACCAAGGACGGCCTTTTGCGCCAGGCAAGTTTTAAAGGGCTTAGGGAGGATAAGGAGCCTTTGCGAGTTGAGCTTGAAAAACCAAGCAAAAAAGATGATAAAGTTGTTGTTTGCGGAGTTGAAATTTCAAGCCCAAACCGCCTTGTTTTTAAGGACAAAAAAATTAAGAAAATTGATGTTGCAAATTACTATGATAAAGTTTATGAGCGAATTGCGCCGTTTTTGGAAAACAGAATTTTAAGCGTTGTAAGATGTCACGATGGAAACATGAAAAACTGTTTTTTTAAAAAACATCCAGATTCAATCTCGGAGGGAACGGAAGAAATCTTCGTCAGCGGAGAGGAGGAAAAGGAAAAATACTTTTATATAACAAACAAGCGGGGGCTGATTTCCGAGGTTCAACTTGGAACGATTGAGTTCCATCCTTGGGGAAGTACGGTAAAAAACCTGGAGAAGCCGGACGTAATGGTTTTCGACCTGGACCCTGATGAAAAACTTAGCCTTGAAGAGGTTAGGCGAGGAGCTTTGGACCTTAAAAAGATTCTTGACCAGCTTTCGCTAAAAGCTTTTTTAAAAACTAGCGGAGGAAAGGGTTACCATGTTGTTGTTCCGTTTATTGCCTCGGCAAACTGGGAAAAATTCTATGAATTTTCAAGAAATATTGCAACTCTTATGGAAAACCGCTGGCCAGAAAGATATACAACAAATGTTAGAAAGAACAAGCGCGAGGGGAAAATTTTTATAGACTTTTTAAGGAACAACCGCGGCCAGACAAGCGTTTGTCCATATTCTCTTCGCGCAAGAAAGGGCGGGAAAGTTTCTGCGCCAATTTCCTGGAGCGAGCTTTATAAAATTTCTCCAAGCGAAATTGACATTGATTCCATGCTTTTAAGGATTAAAAAGAGCGACCCGTGGAAAGATTTCTATAAAATTAAACAAAAAATTAAATAAAAACTTAGTTTTTCTTTGTTTTTTTAGCATTTTTTATAAAAATTGAGTTTGCAAACGTCTTGCCGGGCCTAATTTTTTTATTTGAAAAAATATGAATTTTTTTAGTTTCTCCGCCAGACCTTATAACAATTTCATAGTTGGAAAAGCCAATTATATTTAAAAACGGGTTTACATGGAAAAGGTCGTTTCTAACATAAACAATTCCAACCATTGCTAATATGAGCAGATATACAACCGACATGCTTATAAACTCCAAATCAAAGGCAAGAGCAAAGAGAACAAAAAGTGGGAAATATGGCAAAAAGTTTTGACATGTTAAATTCTTTGCCTCAATTATCTCAACCTCTTGATATTGTTCTTTCTTATAGGTGTACAAAATTCCAACAAGTCCAATTATTATCAAAGCTAAGTTGACAAGAAGCATCGTTGTGTTTGTTACATTAAAAGTTAAATTTCCGTTAGCAATTTCAACAAGCTCTTTTATTAGAATTAGGAAATAAAGCGGAATGTAACTGCTTATGTAAACGCAAATTTTTCTAAAAAGGTCCATGTTCTTATTTTTTGCAACCAAAAAACAAATATACTATTGACAGCGCGATATTTCGCCTTTATAATAAAGTTGAGGTGGAAAAGTGTCAAACAAATATAACTCTAAGAAAAAAGGGCTTTTAGGAAGCTACATTAAGACAAATTTTGAAGGAACGCAAAAGGGAAAACTTAAATATTCAAACGTTGATGACAAATGGCTTGAAAAAGAGGAAACAAAGGCCCAGAGAGAAAGAAACCAAGATTTATTAAAATTTGCATACCTTGGAGACAAGAGAAGAGTTAAAATTGCGCTGACCTATGACAACGCGGCAAACATAAATTCAACGGACAAAAATGGGAACAACGCATTAATTCTTTCCGTCTATTCAAGAGGGGAAGAGGTTGTTAAATATTTGGCGAACTATCACAAGGACGAAAAGGGATGGGAAATTCCCGGAATTGTTCCAATTGACTTAGACCATGTCAACCAAGATTGCGTCTCTGCGCTCCACCTTTCGTCAAAGCTTAAGAACCACAAAATTTCAAAGATAATTCTTGCAGCGGGAGCAAACCCAAATGTTTTAGGAAAATTTGGCGAAACCCCAATTTTTGAAAGCGTTAAGGAGGCGGACCCAGACGGAATTGAAATTCTATATTCCTTTGGCGCAGATTTAAACCACAGAAATAGAGAGGGCTTCACTCCGACAATTGTTGCGTGTCAAAACAGGTTTAGACAAGAGGCGCTTTTAAAGCTTAAAAAACTTGGCGCGGACCTCAGAATTAGAGATAAAGCCGGAAGAACAACTTTGATGCATGCGGCAAACAACGACAACGGCGCAATCATGGACATTCTTTTAAAAGAGTGCGGTGAAAAAGAGTTTATAAATGCTTCGGATAAAAACGGAGTTACAGCGCTTATGATCTGTGCGAAGAGAGGGAACAGAGAGGCAACAAGGGTTCTTCTTGCAAGGGGAGCAAACCCGTTTGCGCTTGACAACAAAGGATTGGACGCAATGGATTATGCATATAGATATCAAAATCACACTTGCGCAGAAATAATTGCAAAAGCCCAAAGAATTTATTTGCAGGCTCAAGAGAAATTCCAAACTCCAGACCAAAAGGCAAATTACCTTTCCGCTCAGCTTGAAGCAATTGGGAAACAAAACAGAATTCAAAATTCTTGCTCAAAATAAAAACCTTATTCAATAAGGTTTTTTTCTTTTAATTTATTAACTATGTCCTCAACAATTTCCTCGCAGGATTCAATGTTTCCGTCTTTTATTTTGAATTTAATTTTATATTTTTTTAATTCTTTCAAGATTTTTTCGCCAAGCAAATCTGCTTCTTCTTTTGTTTTTTGAAGGCGGCCGTTAGGGTTGTAATCGGCAATCCTATTTATGTAATATGTCAAATTGTCGAAGGAATTGTAGGTCTCAACAACCAATTTGTCAAAAGTTTTGCCCATGGAAGCCTCGCTACTATATTCGTTATTGTATACAAGCGACATAAAAATTGGCGAGTCCGTTACTATGACATCTACCTGATCTTTACAGCAATTCAATTTGTAATATTGTTCTGCGAAGATGTAAAGTTGGTTTCTAATTGCAATATAGTTTTTTTCATAAACTTTGTCCTTTGCAAACTCTGTTATAAATTCGGCGTTTATTCCCATCATTTTAAGCTTGGAAAATATGTATGCAGCGGCTGTGCTTTTTCCTGCGCCAGGGCCGCCCATTAAATTGACAACAAAACAACTCATTTTTTTCTCCTTCATGTCTTGAAAAAAAGTGGCTAATTGCCACTTTTATTTTTCTTCTTTTTGAAAACAATTTCCTTCCATAAAAGCGGAAGCGCGAACGTTGTTGAAAGAGCAACAAAGAAAATTCCAACCATAACAGGAAGCGCAAATTCTCTAATTGGAAGAACTCCAAAGCCTGTTAATAGAACAAGGCAAATTAAAGAAACTGCTAAAATTAAAAGTGTTGCAGGGGCGCTTTGCTTTGCAGAAAGGTTTGCAACCTCTTCGCGAGAAAGCTCCTTTTTGACGCTGTTATCTCTAACCTTGTCCAAATAAATTAAGTTTGAAATAGCTGAGAGGACAAAGATTGTAAACACGCTTGCAATAAACGGAACGTTGACCGTTATTCTGCAAATTAAAACAACTGCAAATGTAAGCATGACGTTCAGTAGTGTTGAGATAAAAATTGAAAGCCCGCCAGAAACCCCAAATCTAATCAATGCGCCAATTGCAAGAAGAACAATTGCAACGCTTAGGGCAATTGAGGAATAGACGGCAACATCTGATTTTGTGTCGCCAACAGTGTAAACAGAAATGTAGTTTTGTTGAAGCAGGCCGTTTTGGTCATACTCTGAAAATTTTTCATAGAGCATTGTTTTGATTGCGTCAAGCTCTTCTTGAGTTGGTTTTTCGGAAGAGAGCAGTTTGTAGACAACAGTGTCCCCAAAGCTTCCGTTTTCTGTTTGGACTGATGCAAGTTGCATGTTTCCAATTTCGCTAAAAACTTCGTCCAAATATTTAATTGTTGTTTCCTTGTCATAAGGAGAGCCATTTTCATAAGGGTTCCCGTTTGCATCAAATTCAACGCCATAGACAACTTCAACAATTGTTCCGCCGGTGAAATCAAAGCCAAGCTTAAAGCCAATTACCGATACGATTATTATTGCTGAAACCAAAAGGGCGGCCATAAAGACCAAATAAATTTTCGCACCTTTACAATAGTTGACATTGGAATTTTTAAAATAATTTGAAAGTTTATTGGATTTCATCTACTTCTTCCTCCCTTGAAAAGTTTGCCCTGTTTCCATTTTCAGGATTTAGCGCAGAATAGGATTTGTTTAAATGATATGTGAAGAAAAGTGTTATCAAAAGGCTTAGAAGAGAGCAAACAATCATGATCATTGAAAAACTTTTCATTGCGCCTGTGCAAATGAAATATGCAACAGTGAAAATAATTGCAAGCGCGCCGCCAATTTCTGCAATTATTGCAGCAGATTTTTTATATCCCGTTTTAATTGAAACATTAAGTTTTTTTCCAAGCGCATATTCTGCTCGAATTTTCTCAAAGAGAATAAAGTGAAGCGCGGCAATTAAAATTAATCCAACAAGCGCCCCTCCAAGACTTGCACTTGAAAGCGTTATGATTGGAACTGCTTGCATGAAGAATATAACTGCGCCAATGTAAAGCAAGATTGAAACAATTGCCATGAGGCCAAATTCCCTGTAAACAATTGCAAAGACAACCATAATTAAAAGCGCTGCAACTCCAGCTGCAATTGAAAGGCCCAAAAGCGCTTCGTTTCCTGCGCTTGGCGAAATTTCTCCAACAGAGCCGTTAATTGTTAAAATTGTGTCATAACTTCCCGTTTGAACTTGAATTGCAAGGTTAACAGCTTCTGTGCTTGTCATGCTTCCAGTTGAAGTTGAAATGAAAAGGAACGAATTTGTTACGTGGCTTGAAATTGGAAGATAGAAGAAGTAGCTTGTTGAATCCCCTCTGTAGAAATACAAATAAACTGGTGAGGAGCTTGTTGCATCTTCAGTTAAATCTGAAAGAATTTCTGAGCCCTCTTCGTCAAAACCAATGTATGTTCCCCAATAATATGTTGTTGGGTCTTGCATTGCAAAGGCAGAGGTGACATTTGAGCCAACAAGAACCGCCTCGGCATCTGCGCTTGCAGAGGTTTTGATTTTTAGCTCTCCGCTTCCAATCAACGCCAAAATGCTTGCAGCGTCATCTTGGTTTGGGCTTTCAATTCTAATTTTGTTGTCAGAAGTTAAATAAACCCTTGCGTCCTCATAGCCTTTTTGTTCAATTAGCGAACTTACGCGGTCGTAAGTTGAGTTTATTGCCTCTTGAAATTCCTCGTCCGTCATTTCGCCAATTTTAGATGGCGTGTAGTTGGCGTAGATTCCTCCCTCAAAGTCCATTCCCTTTTCAATTGCGCCAGCAAAACCAGCAAAGCCGTTCAACGAGCCGGCTGGCATGAAGCTGATTATTGAAAAGACAATTAGGAGAACTGCCAAAAGTGAGATTAAAACAATTTTTGCTATTGCCTTTTTCTTTTCCATTTTTAAATTCCTTTTAAATTGCTAATTGATTATATTAAAACTAAAACTTTAAGTCAACTAAATTACCCAATTATAAAATTTTTTGTTTTTCCATAAAATATTAGCGATATGAGCAAAAAGATAGTTTTATATTGCCTAATTTTTGTTTTTGCAGTTTTGGCGTGTTTTGGAATAATTTTTGCCTATAATAAGGTTACTTATCCGCTTAAATTTGAGGAGGAAATTGTTGAATATTCCGCGGCGTTTGGTGTCGACCCCGCGCTTGTTGCAAGCATAATAAACGCCGAAAGCGGATTTAGAGAAGACGTTGTTTCCAAAAAAGGGGCTGTTGGCCTTATGCAAATCATGCCAAAAACCGGGAAGTGGGCGCTTGAAAGGCTTTTGGGACAAAGCGTTGATATTGAATTTCTTTCTGATAAAAAAGATGGAATTTTGTTTTTGCCAGAGGAAAACATTAAAATTGGAACATATTATCTTTCCTATTTAATTGAAAAATTTAAAGATTTAAACTTGGTCATTTGTGCATACAATGCGGGGGAGGGAACGGTTTTTTCTTGGCTGAAAAATCCGGCTTATTCCCAGGACGGAAAGACGCTAGAAAAAATACCATATAAGGAAACGTCAGCATACCTTGAAAAAGTTTTGCGGAATTTAAAAGTTTATCAAAAAAAGTTTTAAAAGCGCCTTTAAAAATTCTTTACTTTTATAATTAAGTGTGTTATACTCTTGCAGATACTTCATACAAAGTTGTTCGCGTATGGCCTCCGCCTACCTTACGACATGCTTTGTTTGAAGCGAATTTTTTAGTAGGAGGTTTAAAAATGGAAAAAAGCGTTAAGAAAGAAATTATTGAAAAATATCGTCTTTCTGAAAGCGACACTGGTTCTCCACAAGTTCAAATTGCTCTTTTAACAGAAAGAATCAACCACTTGACAGAGCATTTGAAGAAAAACCACAAGGACAACCACTCTCGCCGCGGTCTTCTTCAACTTGTTGGCCAAAGAAAAGGCCTTTTAAAGTATTTAGAAGAGAAAGACATCAATGCTTATCGTGAACTTAAAAAATCGCTTGGAATTAGATAGGCAACAAAAAAAATAAAGGGAAGAAAATTTAAGGAGAAGTTTTATGTCAAATCAAAACGCAACAACCTTTGAAATTGAGGTTGGCGGAAGAAAAGTTACATTTGAAACTGGAAAGTTTTGCGAACTTTCAAGCGGAAGTTGTCTTGTTAGATGTGGCGAAACAGCAGTTTTAGTAAATGTTAACATGAGCGAAACCCCAAGACCGGGGATTGATTTCTTCCCTCTTGGGGTAGATTTTGAAGAAAAAATGTATGCCGTTGGAAAAATTCCTGGCGGCTTTAAAAGAAGAGAAGGAAGGGCTAGTGACAAAGCAATTTTAACATCAAGGTTAATAGACAGGCCTCTTCGCCCTCTTTTCCCAAAAGGTTTCTACAACGACGTAACAGTTGTTGCAACGGCGCTTTCTGTTGACCCAAACATTGCGCCAGAACCTCTTGCAATGCTTGGTTCAAGCTTTGCATTAAGCATTTCAGACATTCCATTTATGGGCCCAACAGGTTCTGTTTACGTTGGCTTGGTCGACGGCAAGTA
This sequence comes from uncultured Clostridia bacterium, assembly GCA_944380415.1. Classification (GTDB taxonomy): domain Bacteria; phylum Bacillota; class Clostridia; order Christensenellales; family UBA1242; genus UMGS687. The sequence goes on from CALWHN010000005.1 coordinate 29,991, forward strand.
TGTTATAAACCCAGACCTTGAACAACGCGAAAAAAGCCTTATGCACCTTATGTTGAGCGGAACAGAAGAGGCAATTTTAATGGTTGAAGCAGGGGCAAAGGAAGTTTCCGAAAAACAAATGCTTGACGGAATTATGTTTGGCCATGAAGAAATCAAAAAGATTGTTAGATTCATGAAAGATGTCAAAGCCAAAATTGGAAAGCCTGTAAGCGAAAAAATTGTTTATGAAACAATTGACCCAGAGCTTGAAAAGGGTGTTAGAGAGTTTGCAACTCCATTGATTGAAAAAGCTCTTTGCGAATTTGATAGGCAAAAGAGGCAAAAAAATCAAGATGAGGCAAACGAGGAAATTCAGGCTCACTTTGCAGAAAAATATCCAGAGCAAGCTAAGCAAATTGGCGATGTTGTCTATAAAATAACAAAGGAAACTGTTCGCTCTAAAATCTTAAACGAAGGCGTTAGACCAGACGGAAGAAAGACAACAGAAATTCGCCCAATTTGGAACGAGGTTGGCGTTCTTCCAAGAGTTCATGGAAGCGGCGTGTTCACAAGAGGGCAAACCCAGGTTTTGACAACGCTGACCCTTGGAACAATTTCAGACATGCAAAAGTTGGAAGGTCTTGACGAAGAAGAAACAAAAAGATATATGCACCACTACAACATGCCAGGCTATGCAACCGGAGAGGCAAAGCCTCTTAGAAGCCCCGGAAGAAGAGAGATTGGCCACGGAGCACTTGCAGAAAGAGCTCTTGAACCAGTTATTCCTTCAGAGGACGAATTCCCATATGCAATCAGGCTTGTTAGCGAAGTTCTTTCCTCAAACGGCTCTTCATCCATGGCAAGCACATGCGGAAGCACACTTGCGCTTATGGACGGCGGCGTTCCAATTAAAGCCCCTGTTGCAGGAATTGCAATGGGCCTGATTAAGGACGACGAGAGCAAAAAAGTTGCCGTTCTTTCAGACATTCAAGGCCTTGAAGATTTCCTTGGAGACATGGACTTTAAAGTTACAGGAACATCTAAGGGAATTACCGCAATTCAAATGGACATTAAAATTAAGGGAATTGACGAGCAAATTTTAACAACAGCTTTGGAACAAGCAAGACTTGGAAGGCTTTATATTTTGGACAAGATGCTTTCAGTTATCGACAAGCCAAGACAGCAGCTTTCAAAATATGCTCCAAAAATTATAACATTCCAAATAAATCCAGATGCAATTAAAGATGTAATTGGTTCTGGCGGAAAAACAATCAATAAAATTATTGATGAAACTGGCGTTAAAATTGATATAACAGACGAAGGAAAGGTTTTCATTGCAACTCCAGATTCAGAGATGGCCGAAAAGGCAAAGAGAATTATTCTTTCAATTGCAGAAGACTTGGAAGTTGGAAAAATCTATTCCGGAAAAGTTGTAAAAATAATGCAATTTGGTGCCTTCGTTGAAATTGCGCCGGGAAAGGAAGGAATGATTCACATTTCAAAACTTGCCTCCAAAAGAGTTGAAAAAGTTGAAGACGTTGTTAAGGAAGGAGACGAGGTTGAAGTTGAAGTTATAAAAATTGACAACAAGGGAAGGGTTGACCTAAAACTTGTTAGCAAACAACAATAAGGAGGGAAAAATGAAAGAAAATATCCACCCAAACTATCATCAAATCAAAGTTACCTGTGCATGCGGAAACACTTTTATAACCGGCTCCACATATGAGGGAGAGGAAATGAAAATTGACATTTGCAACAAATGCCATCCGTTCTTTACAGGAAAACAAAAGATTGTTGACACAAGCGGTCGTGTTGAAAGATTCAACAAAAGAATTGGAAAATAACAAAAAAAACAAGCAAATTGCTTGTTTTTTTTATAATTTTCACAAAAAATTTCTTATAGACGGTTGTAAAGCTCAGCCGCATGGTTTGAAACATTTTGGCTTACTTCTGCTTGAAAAGTTAAAGCAAATGCAACACATGCAACAATTCCTTGCAGAAGAGAAGTTGCAACTGTTTTAGCAATGTTTGTTTTTTCATCTAAAAATTTTCCCATTTTTGTTCCCTCCAAACGGAGTTTAACACATTGTTTTGACAATGTCAACCCTTGACATACTCGCGGCGTTGAGATATAATTTTAAACATGGAAAATACAGTTAAAATTGGAGAAGTTGAAATTTTAGAAAGGCTTGAACCGCTTGATGAGGCCGGAATAAAAGATCCTAAATTCAATGTTAAAGTTGGCGAAAAAGAAGTTTGTTTTGAGTCAATCAACGAATTTGTTAGCAAAACATTAATTGGGCTTAACAATTGGTTTCTTCTAAGGCGCGAGAAGCTTTTGGATTGTCAAGATGAAAAGGCCAATCAAGCGGCGGAAAGATTGTACTATGTCTTTAAAACTTTCGAAGATGGGCAAATTGACAGAGAAGTTTTTTTAAAATTGATGAGTGAAGACCTTCCAAAGGTTATCGATTACGCTCCCGTTGAAAATTTTGGATTTAAATTTAAGGAAGTTTTTGGTAAAGCCATTAATAATTTGGGCCATAGCAATTTTCATATATTTTGTCGAGGTTTTGTGCGCAGCCGCTTTGAAGAGCCAGTCTGTGTTCCACTCTATAAAAATGGAAGCGAATTTAAGGAATTAATTGGAAACTATATCTGCATTCGCTTGTTTAAAGATTTTAAACATTCTGTTGTGAAAAATCTTGAAACCTTCAACGAAGCTTACATGAGGAATTTTATTGAAAAAAGCCCAAGAAATAACAGATTGAAATTGTTCTACGACAAGATTTCGGGAAATTATTATGGCGATTTTTTTAGAGAGGAATTTTTAAAGGAATTTAAAGGAATTAAAGAGGATTTATATGATGCTTTTAAAGAAATGCAGATAAAAACCTTTACTGACATAAAAGAAAGCCTTTACAGCCTGGACGAAAAGGATGTTGACCAGGAAAAATCAAACGAGCTTGGCGTCAAGGTCTATGAAATTGGAGATCAACCAAAGAAAATGCTTCTTCATGTTACAAGGATGCGAAAGAGAGAAACTATCAAGAGAGACAATTTGGCCGAACTTAAAGAAAGATTTCTTCCCCAGGAGGGAAGGGCGGGCAAGGCAAACGACCATATTTCTCTTTCATACATTGACAATTCGGATATCAAAGCTTTCGAATCGCCAAATGACTATATTTCAGTAATTTATGGAAGCGACATTCCAAGCGACCATTTGCTAACAATTAGCAATAAGGACGCTTACACCGAGAGAGAGGAAACGCCAGAGGAGGCGCCATATAGCAGTCAAGTTGCATGTTATCTCTCAGCAAAAGATTTGCTTGAAGAAACAGCTTTTTTCAATGAAGTTGCAATAATTAAGGCTGATGAGGTTGGGGGGAAAGGTGAAAAGCCTAATTTTCCAATTGCAATTTTCTGCAACGGAGATATAACTGAAAAGGATGTTGATGCTGCAAAATATCTAAATTTGCCAATTGTCCACTCAACAACAAAGAAGATTTTGGCCAATATTTATGCGGCATCTGGAGTTGGATTTCTAAACGCCGATGCCTTTGAGCAAGAGTTTTAGTTCGACCTTGACATTGCGTTTTATGTAGGATATAATTAAACAGATGATAAAAAGCGGCGAAGAAATAATATATAAAATTTTTAAACAGCCAGTTCAGCAGTTAAGGCTAAATTTATTGATCCACAGATTTTTAAGAGGCCAAAATCTTTTGGCAGAAACAGATTTTGAAAAAGAAAGAGATGTTGACGCTCTTTTAAATTTATTGGATCAAGACCTAACTAGAAATGAAAACAGACAAAAGTTAAAACTTTATGAAAAAAGCCTAAAAAAATATTGCCCAGTTGAAACTGTTCCTAAAAACATTAAAAAAATTGTTTTCGTCGCTTTTTCGCTTGAAAATGTGACATATGCAAATCAGCCAATAGTATCTAGATATAATGAAAATTTTTTAAATTCAAATTGTATAATAAATATAAAGAATTTTTCTGGATTTTACAGCCATTTTTTAAAAAATTATATAACAATCAATCTTTTTAACGATTTTTATGAAGATGTTTTGGTAAACCTTGAGTCGTTTGTTTATTCATATAAAAAGGGCCTTTTAAAAAAGTCTGAGCGAAATGACAGGCTTCAAAGATTTTATAACTTACTTTCTTCCAAGGACGGCGAAATTTTTTCGGCGGACCTTTCAAAGTTCGTTGGAATTAAAGAGGACTTATATGATGTCTTTAAGGAGATGCAGCAGGTTGCTTTTAACAGCATAAAAGAAAGCCTATATCTTCCAAAGCAGGAAGATTTGGACCAACGCAGGACAGAGCGCTTTGGTGTTAAAGTTTACAACATTGGCTCTTCTCAGAAAAAACTCTTGTTGCACGTAACAAGTTTTAGTCGAAAATGGAGGAGAAATTCTCCAGAAAAGCTAAAAGTTTTTAGAGGCAAGGGCCCTGTTTCAATTAAGCATTCAATCCTTCCAGAAAGGGGAAGAAGAGGAAAGGCAAACGATTTTATTTCGCTTTCCTATGTTGACAATTCAGATCTTAAAACATTTAGAGATATCGGACATTTTGTTTGTTTGGTCTACGGGAACAACATTCCAAACGACCACTTGATTACAATCAGTAACATGGACGCCTTCACCGAAAGATCTCAAACAGCAGAGGGAGCAGTTTTTAGCGACCAAAAACCCTTCTATTCTTCCGCCGACGACCTTTTGGATTCAACAAAGGTTGTAAACGAAATTGCGGTTATAAAAAGAGACGATTTTGGGGAAGAAGTTGGAGAGCCAAATCTTCCAATTGCGGTCTTTTGCAATGGTTTTATAACGGAGGAAGATGTTAGATGTGCAAGACGATTTAATGTTCCAATTATCTTCTCTGAAACATATAAAAATATGGAATGCGAAGGCTACAGTTTTGAAGGAATGGTTTATTTCTATGATTCAGATTGTATTGAAAGCGAGGCGGTTTTGTGAAAATGAAATATGATTATGATGAAAGAAGAAGCAACCTTATAACAAGGCAAGAAATTGCTTGTTTTCTGTTTGCACTAAAAAATAAAATTATTCCAGAAGATGAAACAACGGAAATTTTAAAACAAAAATTAATAGAGGGGCCAACGGGGTTTGACAAAAATTCACTGAGTGCTTTTGCAAGCAAAAAGAAAGAAATTTTAAAAAAATTTAAAGAAATTCCTTTTTCAAGCTTTAAAAATGCGCCAATTGAGGTTTTAAGAGAAGTTTTTTGTGTAAAAGTCTTTCAGGATAGTTATAAAAACGTTATGACAAATTTAAAAACTTTCAACGAAGCTTTTCAAAAGGGATTTTTAAATGAAAAAGACAATTTTAAAAGGCTTGGAGAAGTTTTTAATTTGTTAAACTCAAACAAGGAAATTATAAACAGTGTTAACCTGGAAAGATATTCCGGCTTAAAAGAAGTTTTGTATGACGCCTTTAAAGAGATGCAAGAGCAAACTTTTTCCGACATTAAAAAAAGCCTTTACACTTTGGAAGAGGCGGACATAGACCAAAAGCTTTCAGAGAATTTGGGCGTTACGGTTTACAAAATTGGAAAGCAGCCAAAGAAAATGCTTATGCACGTTAGTTGGATTGAAAAAAAGAACATGCAAAGCGAGGGGGATTATTTTGAGCCAAAGGGAAAGAAAAATGTTTTAAGCGAATACATTGCGCTAAGCTATGTTGATAACGGCCATTTAAAAACCTACAGGAATTTGGACGATTATATAACAGTTATTTATGGAAGAGATATTCCTCAGGACCACCTCGTTGCAATAAGTGATAAGGACGCCTTTGTTTCATATGAGTGGCCAAGCGAAGACGTAAAGGAAAAGGGCGAAGAGAAGGGGCTTGGAACAACGGTTAGCAACCAAAAGCAGCTTTTTCTTGGCGCGAAAGAGCTTTTGGAAAGAACCCAGGTTTTTAACGAAATTTCAATTCTAAGGCAAGACGCTGCTTCTCAAAATCCAATTACAACAAGGCCAATTGCAGTTTTTTGCAGAAGGGAAATTTCCGACGCAGACGTTTCGTTTGCAAAAAAATATGGCCTTCCAATTGTCCTGTCCAATGCAAATTACAGCTATAAATCCCAGTGGACGGATAAAACGCGCTTTGACAACACGGACTACTTGGAGATGTGAATTAATAAAATAAAAAACAAACAATAAAAAATTTGTTTGTTTTTTTGTTTTAGTGTCAATAATCTAATCATGACATCTTTTCCAGTTATCAATGGAAGCGCAATAGCAGATGGAAAGAGCAGGGCAATTGCTTGGGTTAATCCAAAGGGAAAAATTGACCTCGTTTCTTTCAAAGGCAAAAAGAATTTTATGGGTTCAAAAATTCCCTTTCTGAGGGGAATTGCATTTTTAGTTTTTGGAATTTACATTTTTATTGCTTCGCTTGGAAAAAGTCAGCTTGGAACAAAGACGGGAAAGGGTGAGGAATTTGAAGAAAAAATTGCAAAAAAACTAAAAGTTTCACCAATTGTTGTAACTTTAACAATTTCGGGGGCAATTGGAGCACTTGTTGGCTTTTTGGGCTTAATTTTGATTCCATATTTCTTTTTCTCAATGCTTTTAGATAAGGGCCTGGACTTATATCTGGTTGCATTCATCATGGCTCTTTTAAGAGTTGGCCTTTTAATTTTAATTTTGCTTTCTCTTAGATTTATTCCATCTATGAGACAGCTCTATCGAAATAATGCCGCAGGGAACCTTGCGGTTGCAAGCCACGAGGGAAAGCGCCTTGACTCTCACTATCTCTCAACAAATTTTTTAAACTTTGTTGTTTGGGGTTTTATTCTTTCATTTTTTGTGGTATCATTTGTTGTTGCAGAAATTAATTTCTTTTTTAAGTTTTTAATTAATTTAGCAGTTACATTTGCGGCTTTTTCGCTTGTTTATGAATTTTTAAAGCTTTTTGAGTTCAAAAACAATTTATTTGCAAAAATTGTTACAAATCCAATTGCATATTTGACAAGCGAAATTCCAACCCAAACGGAAAGAGAAACGGCGTTTTCTGCGCTTAGCGAGGTTGTTTTAATGGAAGAAAACGAGGATAGAATTGTTAGAAAAGTTGGGCCCGGAGTTGCCTTTAGCGTTGCCTACAGCGAGGTTAAACAAAGGCTTTTGGACGCGGGGATAAGCGATCCGGCCGAAGCGGACTGGCTTATTGCAAGCGCGCTTAACATTGGCCGCGGCGAAGTTAAAATGCTTACAAATTTAACGTCAGAGCAATATAAAAAAATTAAAAACGCTCTTGCAAAGCGCGAAAAAAGAATGCCAATTTCAAAAATTTTCAATCTTGCTTGTTTTTATGGAAGAGATTTTTATGTTGACAAAAATGTTCTCTCTCCAAGGCAAGAAACAGAGCTTGTTGCAGAAGAGGCCATAAAGGAGGCCAAAAAGTTCATAGACCAGCCAAAAGTTTTGGATTTAATGACGGGAAGCGGAGTTATTGCCGTTACTGTTGCACTTGAAACAAATTCAACAGTTTTTGCAAGCGATGTTTCAAAGGCTGCGCTAGAGGTTGCAAAGAAGAACGCAAAGGCAATTGGCGCAAAGGTTAAGTTTGTTGAAAGCGACCTGTTCAAAGCGTTTAAACGCGAAAAATTTGACATTATCGTTTCAAATCCGCCATACATTGCGTCAAAGGAAATTTTGACGTTGGATGACGAGGTTAAAAAATATGACCCGTTAATTTCTCTTGACGGCGGAGAAGACGGCCTCTATTTCTATCGCGAAATTGCAAATGTTTCGCCCAAATTTTTAAAGGAGGGCGGCGAGCTGATTTTGGAGATTGGAAGTACCCAAGGCGGAAGCGTTAAAAAATTGTTGCAAAATAACTTTAAAAATATTAAAATAAAAAAAGATTATAGTGGTAACGACAGAATTGTTGTTGCAACAAAGAAATAGATACACAGGGAAAATTTTATGATTGAAAAAACAGTTAATTTGAAAAAGAGGTTTGACGAGCTTACAGACTTAATTTCCAAACCGGAAATTATTGCTGACCAAAAACAGTGGAAAAAATTAGTCAAAGAGAGGGCAGGGCTTGAGGACATTGCCGCTGCTCACGATCAACTTGAAAAGCTTTTAAAGGAACTTGATGCAACAAGGCAAACGATTAAAACTGAAACAGACTCAGAAATTGTTGAGCTTTTTAAAGAAGAGGAAAAAAATTGCAAAAAGCAAATCGAAGAGCTTGAAGAAAAAATTAAAATTTTGCTTTTGCCAAAGGATGAAAACGACGACAGCAACGTCATAATTGAAATCCGCCCGGGCGTTGGCGGCGAGGAGAGCGCGCTCTTTGGCGCAGTTTTGTTAAAGATGTATTGCCGCTATGCAGAGCGCAAGCATTGGAAGGTTGAAATTGCAGATTTGAGCGAAACGGAAATTGGCGGCGTTAAGGAATGTTCATTTATAATTAGCGGAAAGGGCGCATATTCAAAGTTAAAATATGAAAGCGGAGTCCACAGGGTTCAGCGCGTTCCGGAAACAGAATCTCAGGGAAGGGTTCACACTTCAACTGCAACAGTTGCCGTTTTGCCAGAGGTTGAGGAAGTTGACTTTGAAATTTTGGACAAGGACCTTAGAATTGATACATACCGAAGCAGCGGCGCGGGCGGACAGCACGTTAATAAAACGGATTCAGCGATTAGAATAACCCACATTCCAACGGGAATTGTTGTTGCCTGCCAAGATGAGCGCTCTCAAATTAAGAACAGAGAAAGAGCTTTTCAAATTTTAAAATCAAAGCTTTATGAGTTTTATAAATCTCAGATAGATAAAGAATACAGCGAAAACAGAAAAAGCCAAGTTGGAAACGCAGAGCGTTGCGAGAGGATTAGAACATATAACTATCCACAAGGCAGAGTTACAGACCACAGGATTAATTTCACGCTTTATGCTCTTGAAGATTTTTTGGATGGAAATTTGGATGAGATGATTGAAAACTTGGAACTTGCAGATCAAAAGAAAAAACTTGAGGAGGCTCTTGGGGCAGAATAGTTGCTTTTTAGGCTAAATTTTGGTAAAGTTAAATTGATATGGAAGAAGTTTTACAAGAAGAAAAATTTGAATATGTAAATCGAGAAACAGGGCTTGTTTTGACAAACCCTGTTGATATTGCATATTATAAAAGCATTCAAAATGATGAGATCATAGACAATGGCCTGCTTGGAAGTTTTACCAAGGAGGGCAAATATTCAATTGAGAAAAGGTTTTTAAGAGAACTTGTTGAAATAAGAAAATATGTTGTTGAAAGTTTTGAATATAGGTATGTGTTAAACACAATCCTTGGAGGGGATGAACTTAGGTTCACCCTTGTAATTGAAGATTTAATTTCAGAAGAAAAAAAGCTTGCGACATTGAGATTTATTGAAACAGTTAGAAAAGAGGACGGAAGCGAGGAACTTTTAAAGACAATTGTTGCAACGTATAAAGATGACCCGGACATATATTTCGTAAAAAAAGCCTTTAAAGTTTTTAACATTGTTGAAAAGGACGAAGTTGAGGGGAAGTCGGACAACGAAGAGCTACTTTCAATTTTGAATCGTTTTAAGGAAATAAAAAGCTTAAAAGCTAAAAGAATTTCAATGTTAGATTTTATTTCAAGCGCATATGTAGATGAAATTCTTGCAATTTTGCGAGCAAATCCTTGCAAATTTTCCGAGTTTGTTTTAAGAAAATATGGCGAAAGTTTGGTTTTGCTTAAAAATAAGATAACCTCGGAGAATTATTACATCTTAGTAAAGCGAATGTTGGATAAAATTTTAGATGGCGCAAAGGTTCAGCTTAAAGATGAAAACCTTTCATCTCAAATTTTAAAGGCAAAGCAAAATTATGTAAACAATTATAAAAACTTACATGAAGAGCTTACAGCAGCGCCAAAACAAGAGGAAATAAAAAAACAAAACAAATCTTCCGAGGCGGCGCCAAAGTCATCTGGCGGCGGCGGAGCAAAGAAGAAGGCCAGCCCAAAAGTTAAAAGCGCGGGCAAAAAGCCAGCAAAAAAGGCAAGCCCTAAAAAGTCGGCAATATATTTTGATAAATCTATGAGCGTCTATCCAAAAGAGGAAAATAGGGAAGCAAAGCCCAAACCTCAGGAGAAAGAGGACAATTTCTTTGCCTCATTCATTGACGGAAAAGTTGAAAACATTTTATCTAAAAGAGCTGTTGCATCAAAAAGCTTGAAAAACAAAATGGACATGGGAATGGAAATGAATTAAAAAAACCGCGGCTATCGCGGTTTTTTAAAAGTCTTGCTGCTGTGATGTCGAAGGAGTTTTTTGCTTTTCAGTTACACATTTGTTCATGTAGCCAAGCAATTTTAAGAGGGTTACAGATTTTTCTGATTCAATTGCCAAAACTTCTTTTAAAGAAAAATCCAAGTTTCCATATTCATATGGAGCCCTAAGAGCCTTTAAAAGTTCTCCAAGTTGAATCAATTGTTTCCCCGTTAGATCCATTTCAAATTTGTCAATCAAATTGCCAGCGAAATTTTTAAAATCGTTAAAACGAGTTACTCTTTCTGTTTCGCTTGGATAAACTTTTGCTGTGTTAACTTGAAAATCGATTGATTTTGAAAGATCTGAATTGTTAAAATTGTAATGCAAAATTGCCATGTTCAACTCCTTAAATCCTATTTTCATGTGAATTATAAAATAAAATATTTGTTTTGTCAACACCCTATGTTAAAAATTTTTCTTGCAAAATCGTCTATAATAGTTTATAATTTGAAAGAGGTGAAATATGAGCATTTTTCTAGGAAGCTTTTTAAACGATTGGTGGGACGCAATTTGCAAGTTCTTTAAAGGCCTAAACAACACTGTTTCAATTTTAATAGTTGTTTTTCTTTCGCTTTTAACGCTGCTTTGTTTAATTCGTTTCATAAAACCTATGTACAGCGTTGATAAAAACAAGATTAGAATCATGCCGCTCATATTTTGTATTCTTTTCGGAGGTTTAACCGCTTTGGTTTGCGCAGCAACTTATGCTTAAAAAGTGTTTTGACATTTTTTCATATTGTGTTATAATTCCAAAGCTTTAAAGGAGATTTTATGAGTTTTTTAGGCTTAACACCTGCTTGGATTACAGATTCTTTTCCAATTATTAGATATGTTTTGATGTTCATTGTTGCCATTGCTGCAATAACCTTAATTGTTTCAACTTTGATGCAAGAAAGCCAGGAGGGCGGCGCGAACGCAATTACTGGAACGCAAGAAAGCTATTATTCTCAAAACAAGGGAAGGACAAAAGAGGGAATTCTTAAAAAGATAACAATTGCAATGGCGTCAATTATTGCAATTTCAATCGTCCTGTTCTTTGTAACAATAATAATTGAAAATGCTTTTTAATTTTGAAATTACACTTTGTTATGTTAAAATTTGCTTATGAAACTTCATGAGCGAATTTTTTTTGAAATAAAAAACGGAAATCTAAACTATAAAAGCTTTTCCGGGCTTTTTCAAACGCTTTCCAAAAAGCTTGATGAAAGCGTTGAAAATGTTGCAAGATGCGTAAACAAAATGTTAAACGATGGCGAACTTGTTGAAAACTCAAGAAACCAGCTTGTTGTTCCAAGCGAGCTTGGGCTTTACAAGGGCGTTGTAAACGGGAATCCAAAGGGCTTTGCGTTTATTTCGCCTTCGCTGAAAGGCCTTATGGGTTTTGAGGTAAAAAAGGGAGAGGCAGAAGACATCTTTGTTCCTGCAAGCATGCTGTTTGGCGCACTTGACGGCGATGAGGTTCTTTATCGAAGGGAGGGAAAGGACAGCGGCGTTGTTGTAAAAATTTTAAGGCGCGGGAACAAGGAGATTGTTGGAAAAGTTGTTTTGGGAAACAATTCAATTTTTAAAGGAAACAGGTTGGACAGCGAGGATTATTACTTAATTGCGGACAACCCAAAGTTTTCAAAACCTGTTTTAATTCCAAAAAGAGAACTTAAAGGTGCAAAAGATGGTGACAGGGTTGTTTTAGAGCTTACGTTTCAGCCAGAGGGAAAAGGGCTTCCGGTTGGCCGCGTTAGAGAAATTTTGTTTGGTGACGATGTCGAACAGGGCGTTGTTTCAATTCTTTGCGAAAACCAAATTCCAAGCCAATTTCCAGAAAAAGTTTTAAGCGAAGCAGAAGGACTTTCTGTTGACTATGAAAGTGAGCGCAAAAGGCGCGTTGATTTAACCGAAAAAACAATCGTAACAATTGATGGCGCAGATGCAAAAGATTTGGACGATGCGATTAGCCTTGAAAGAGAGGGCGAAAATTATGTTTTAGGTGTTCACATTGCAGATGTTGGCCACTATGTAACGCGAAACAGCGAGATAGACAAGGAAGCTTTTTTGAGAGGAACAAGCGTTTATCTTCCAGGAAGAGTTTATCCAATGCTTCCAAAAAAACTTTCCAATGACCTTTGCTCGCTAAATCCAAATGAGGAGAAGTTGACTCTTAGCGTTGAAATTGTTTTAAATCAGTTTGGAGAGGTTGTTGGAAGCAAAATTTTTGAAAGCATAATCAAAAGCTGTGGAAGGTTGACCTACACCCAGGTTCAACAGGTTATAGACGGTCAAAACGTTGAGAAAAAAATCCTTGGGCCAGAGGATGTCAAACAGGTTTTGGAGGGAGAAATTAAAGAGCCTGTTAGATCAATGCTGCTTGAAATGGAAGAGCTAAGCCAAAAGCTTTCGCGCTCTCGCGAAAGGGCTGGCGCGCTTGACCTTGACCTTCCAGAAACATATTTTGAAATTCAAGACAATAAAATTTTAGATGTCAGAAAAAGGGAGCGAACAAGTTCCTACAAGCTTATTGAAAATTTCATGGTTTTGGCGAACAGAGTCGTTGCGGAAACATTCTGCAATTTAGATGTTCCTTTTGTTTACAGAATCCATGGCGAACCCTCTCGTGCAAGAATTGGAGAGGTTGTTTTGGCGCTTGAAAGCCTTGGAGCCCAAATTAAACAAGAAAAGAAAATTACTCCAAAATACATTCAAAAGATATTAGAAGCAGTTAAGAAAACGGAGTTTTCAGAGGTTGGGAGCAAACTTGTTCTTCGTGCGCTTGAAAAGGCAATTTACAGCGAACAGTGCTTGGGCCACTTTGGCCTTGCCCTTCAATTCTATTGTCACTTTACATCTCCAATTAGAAGATATCCGGATTTGACAATCCACAGAATTATCAAAGAGGCGCTTTCTTGCTGCGAAGGGAATATATTAATAAGTGAACATATTCCAACAAATTCAATTGTTAAAAAGTTTAAGGGGAATTATGACCTTGAAGAATTTGTTATTGATTCCGCCCTTCAATCAAGTGAGCGCGAGAGAAAGGCCGACCAAGCGGAAAGAGATGGCGACGACCTTTTCAAGGCAAAGTTTATGGAGGATAAGATTGGCCAGGAATATGTTGCAAAGATAAGCGGCGTTTCAAGCTTTGGAATTTTTGTTGCCCTTGACAACACGGTTGAAGGCCTTATCAAAATTGAAAATCTTCCACCAGATGACTATATTTATGACGATAAGAAGTTTGTTTTAAAGGGCAAAAAGCGAAAATTTATCATTGGACAGAGTTTAAAAGTTAAGCTTATTTCTTCGAATGTTGTGACGAGAAAGATTGAATTTTTGTTAAAAGAGGATTAAAAAACGCTTAAAAACGCAAAAAAAACGTGATTTTTGTTAAAAATTTTAAAAATTTTTTAATTTTGGTATTGATTTATATAAAAACTGGTGTTATAATGGAGGGGAGAAATGAAGATAATAACTAACAACAAGAAGGCATATTACGATTATTTCATTTCGGACAACCTTGAAGCTGGAATTTCATTGCAAGGAAGCGAGGTTAAGTCAATTAGGGCGGGCGGAATTAGTTTAAACGAAAGCTATGTTAAAATCATTGGCGACGAAGTTTTCTTAATTAATTGCTACATAAAGCCCTTTGAAAAATCTTCGGCCTTCGTTCCAGACTCCAAGAGAATGAGAAAACTCCTTTTGAAGAAACAAGAAATTTCAAAATTGAAACAAAAAGTTTTGGAAAAGGGGTTGACAATTGTTCCACTTAAGGTATACTTAAAAGGAAGTCTTGTTAAAGTTGAAATCGGAATTGGAAGGGGAAAGAAACTTTTCGACAAGAGGGCAACTTTAAAAGAAAAAGCTGTTAAACGAGAAATTGAAAACGAAAGCAAAAATTTAAGAGTTGGCAGCTAAACCATTTTCGCTCCTGGGGGCGCACTTGGTTTCGACGGGGAAGACCTTTTTGGGGCATAAAGCGTGTGGTAGCCGGTTACCATAAAACGGGTTAAAAATAAACGCAGATAATAGAAATCTTGCTGTTGCAGCTTAACAAATAGCTCAACTGTTCCGGTTAGATTCCCACAATTTAACAATGGAGCATCAAAACAAGTGGGGAACTTTTCAAGAAATGCCCAAAGCCTTGAAAAAGAACAAATTGGGCTAGTTCAATTTAATTTTGTTTGTTGAGTTAAATTGAATTAAACAATTTTCAATAAACTACACACGTAGAAAAGCGCCACAAAGCTTTTTCGGACGTGGGTTCAATTCCCACCGTCTCCACCAGTTGGCCAAAAGGCCAAAAAAAAGCCGCAATGGCAAAAATTAATAGAGAGGACATTTTATGGTATTCTTAGGATTCTTTGATGC